>JBJTVM010000642.1:0-4193 GCA_046081205.1 Pseudanabaena sp.
CACTAATACCAAAGCACAAAATGGCACAGCCATTTTGTGCTTTCAGAACCCTTACAGGGTTTGGTTTTTAATTCATAGAAGTGTCGCCACACTTCTGTGAATTGGTATAAATGAGTTATAAGATTTGGAGGGTTGTGAGAATGCGACCGAAGGAGCGCATTCTCACAACCCATTTAGGAGCTATATATTTCTGAGCAATACTAAATACCCATAAAACGAATATGTCGGATTCTCCAACTAAACCACTAACAACTTTTGAACGTTACACGATTTTTGTCGATCGCCTAATTATTAATATCGAAAATGGCAAACTGCTATCAAAAGAACATGTCTATCGAATTCTCAGTGAGAGTTTAGAATCGGGAACAGGGGAGATATTTGAACGGGCTTTAGAAGAACAAGCTAATTTACTTCAAGCAAACTTTGCTGCTCAAACTGATGAAGTGAAACAGGCAAAAGCAAATCAGAAACTTCGTGCCATGAAAATTCTCAAGGATGCATGGGAACAGTGGCAACAAAATTATCAACTTCAGGATACCTGTGCTAGAGGTTTACAAACTATTCTCAATGCCGAACCTCAAGAGCGTCTGGCTGCATTAATTCAAGTTCTCGATCCCAATCATACGCCTGTTTTTGAACGTCAACATATTCAGCTTCTTATCCAATTACTACAAAAATCTGCCGACACTCTTCCCGATGATTCTGAAGCATTTGCCTTACGTCAATTCGCGATTGGGCTTACTCGCGGACTATCAGATTTTGATTTATTGGAAGGTTCCCTTGTTAGTTGGCTATATGAACCACAAAGACAGGTGGGATTTGAACGCTCTAAGATCAGTGGTCCTTGGCACAGTTGGTCGCAACAAATTACTAGTCCTTTACCCCGTGACCTTTTGGCAGGACAGGCAAGTAACCAATCGGCGGCGGCGATCGCCCAAGCTCAGCGAAGCATTGATATTAGTGCTTGGGTAGAACTATCGATCCTATTAAGATATTTGCAAAATGGTTTGGTGCGTTGGTTCGATCAGCAACCCTATGATGCCAAAGCAGGAATGCATATGACTGGAGTTACTTTTATTGCTTTTGCCATGATTTGGGGTGAACTTAGTACAGGCTTCCAAAACTCATCACAACTATCGACAAGCGATCGCCAATCCTTATCAAAGATCTGCTTCCGCATTAGCTTACAGACCTTACGAACCTTTGCCCAGCGTGAAAACTTCCCGCTTTATGGTGGTGTCTTTGCCTCTTTTTCGGGAGAAAGTTTCCGTGAAACCATCAATTATCTCGATCAACCTCTCAAAGAAGCAGAAAACACACAGGAGAAAGCAAGAATTCTCACGGTTTTAGGATACTCAAAAGCTTGGATGGGAAATCATCAAGAAGCGATCGCTCTCCATCAAGAAGCAGTAAACCTTGCCCGTGAAGTTGGCGATCAACGCTGCGAAATTGCGAATCTCAATCACCTCAGTCGGATCAGTCTGATTCAAAAAGACTTTAGCACTAGCGAGTCCCAAGCCCAGAGAGCCGTGATTCTAGCGCGCCAAATGGTTGATCGACTAGGGGGCGATCGCCAAGGAGAAGCTAATGCTCTGGCTAATTTGGGCTATAGCGAAGTGATGATCGCGAGGCAACAGGAATTGATTACACCTGAAGAGATGGAAACTCCAATCAGTCATTTAGAACGAGGACTAAAGCTATCAGAGAAATTAAATGATCTCCAAAACCAAGCGCTTTGTTGGGTAGGGTTGGGTAGGGCTTATGTGGTGATCGAGCAGCCCAGTCAAGCGCAGATCGCCTTGGAGAAGGGCTTAGCATTAACTCAACAAATTGGCGATCGGGATTTACAAGCACTCAGCCATGCCTATCTTGCCGAAGCTCTCTATCAACTTAACCAACTAGAAGCGGCAACTTATCACGCTTGTTTGGGAATGTATTTGCTAGAGCAGCGTCGTAGCAAAGCATGGCAACAGTCGGCGGCTTTGGTGGTAATTTTGCAAGGAAAGCTAGGAGCAGAAGCTTTCTTAAACCTATTACAACAGCAGCGATCGCCTTTGATTGCTCAGATTGGTGTTGATGGATTTGACCATTTACCAAATTTAATTGATCGCTATCGGCAGGGAGATTCGTAGCTTTTTATGCAAGGTTCTGCAAAGCAGAACTTTGCATAAAAACTATTGTCGCTTAATGCGATTAATTTCAGCTTGCAGCTCATCAATTTGACGCTTTAGACGTTCTGCTTCGCTTTCCGACTTTTTCTCTTCCTTGGGAGTTGGGGAAACATCAACTGCGCCTGTTGTATCGCCTCGCTTGTAGTTACCAGACTTGACATTGCGATATTCTTCCGACACAGCCCATTCACGAATATAGTGCACGCGCTCCACAGGGAATGGATGACTGAGCATGGAGCCAGCCCCAAAACCGTTGTAGAGCATGAATTTATAAATTTGATTGAGATTATCTTTATCAAGGTCTTGATAAGCATCTGATTGGCGAATAAACTCAGGCAAACTTAACTCATTGGCAAAAGCAGAACTGCCGCCCGATAGCTTCATCATTGTGGAGAGAACTGTATCAAGTTGATCGGTCACTAACAAAGCCGCGCGATCGCTTGATAGTTCAGCCTTACGCCGCCATTCAAAAAAGGCATAAATCAAGCCACTGCTGACAATTCCCCCTAAGCCGAAAGTCATTTCGCTAATAGTAGAAACAACACTCATCACCCACATTGCCATTTGGATCAGCGTTGTATGACCACATTTAATATGCCCCAGTTCATGGGCAAGCACAGAGCGAATTTCATCTTCGGTTAACAGATCGAGCAATCCCGAATTAATCACAATGTAGGGATGATCCTTACCAAGAGCGAAACTATTAGCTACAGGATTTTGCGAGACAAATAGGACTGGTTCGGGTTGGACATCAAGATCAGCGACACATTCCCGAAAGATACGATGGATCGTCGCATACTGACGATGGCTGACCTGAATACTATTGCCGATATGGTAAATTGTCTGCGGACGTTCATACATAAACTCAACAAATTTTCCCGCCACCAGATCGAAGCCGGGGACACTACGGAGAGCTTGCTCGGCTTGTCGGTCTAGGGGGTGACGAAAAGCTTCGCTAGAAATTCCTGTATAACGTGGCATAGGTGTTGATATCTAATGAGATATACATGACTGGAAGTGATCAAGATAGCAGGATTCTTAGACAAGGATGGACGGAGTGAAACGCTGCTCATGCTTGTCTCTAAATCACTACCACATGATTTTCTTTATTTTATCCCAAAGTCACTGGGCTTTGTTAACGTGACGTGAGTTTGATTTTTCCCATTTTGCGCTCTTAAAATTTGTTTCTTAAGAGTTCGATGTTTGCCAAAAAATCATTTACCCCCTGCACATCTTTAATAGGCGATCGTGTAGACTTAAGACGAAAAGAATTCCGCCTTCTACTTGGGATGTTTTTGCAATGCGCCTCCAAACGTATCTATTGTCAGCACTAGTCGCACTCTTACTGATCATTACTAGTTGCGCTTCTTCAGGACAACCTGCTAGTGCTCAACTTTCTGACACTCAATTTGAATCTAAAGTTTTAGAGATTATTCGCAAAAATCCTCAGGTGATTTTAGAGTCAGTACAGACTTATCAAAGAGCGCAGGCTCAGCAAGAAGAGCAGTTGCGCGATAAGGTGTTATCACAAATTCGCCAAGAGCCTCGTCTGTTGCTTCGTAATTCGCCAGTGACTGGTTCGGCTAGCCAGAAAATCATCATAGCGGAATTCTCTGACTTTGAATGTCCTTTTTGTGCTAGAGGTTATGCTGTAGTCAAAGAATTTATGGCAAAAAATCAGAATGATGTGACTTTGGTATACAAGCATTTTCCCCTAACAGATATTCATCCTCAGGCGGAACCCGCAGCACTTGCGTCATGGGCTGCTTTCCAACAAGGCAAGTTTTGGGAATATCATGATGCTTTGTTTGAGCAGCAGAAAAAACTTGGCGAAGAGTTCTATTTGGAATTAGCTAATAACCTGAAGCTTGATATCAATCGCTTTAATCGCGATCGCCAAAGTAAAGAAGCTAAGGAAGCGGTTAAGAAAGATTTTGAACTTGGAAAATCTTTGGGAGTGCGCGGCACACCTTCCTTTGTGGTAAACGGCATATTTTTCTCTGGTGTGCCAGAAGTCAAGGA
>JBJTVM010000643.1:0-4218 GCA_046081205.1 Pseudanabaena sp.
AAATGGTAAGAATCGCTTAGCGATTCTTACCATTTTTCGCTTTCGTCGAACTGACGTTGAATTAAAAACCAAATCCTGTAAGAGTTTTGAAAGCACAAAATGATGTAGCCATTTTGTGCTTTGGTATAATCTGAGAGCATAATCGGAAACTAAGCCCTCAAACTTAGCGTCTTAGCTACCTATGAAATCGCCACAATCTCCACAGCCACCGTCGCAGCAGCCAGCACAGCCCAAACCACCTAAATCCAAGTTGATGACCCAGATCAATCAGCTTACACAGGTGGTTAATGGTGTTTTAAAAATTAATCCCAAAGAGCGCGTCCCCAAACTAGAAGTACGCCGATCGCAAAAGGAAAAGCCTGAAATTTATGAATTAGTAGGCGATCGCTACATATTAGGACGTAGTACGGGCAAATGCGATATTGTCGTGCAAACTCCCTTAGTTAGCCAAGTTCACGCGCAACTAGTTCGCGATCGCACCCAAAAGAAAGCCCAATTTATACTGCAAGACCAAGACTCGACTAATGGCATTTATCGTCAAAAGCAGCGCCTGAAGTCCGTGCCACTACGTCACAAAATGAGGATTACTTTAGGCCCTCCAGAACTTGCCGAAGCCGCCACAATTCGCTATATTGACCCCCCACCTTGGTATATTCGCACAGTGCAATATACAGGAATCGGCATTGGCGCGATCGCTGGGACGCTGTTTTTAGCACTCGGCTATGAACTTAGTCGGGTTCCTGATCTCAAGCCTTTACCCGTGACCCAACAGGGGCCTGTAGAAGTTTTAGCAGGAGACAATATCAAGCGCCTCGATCCCACGGATATTGCCAGCCATACAGAATATGCCACACTTGGGGAGTTTGGGAAATTCATCCCCCAAGCCGTAATCGCCTCCGAGGATACTTCCTTCTATTGGAATATTGGGGTTGATCCTGTGGGTGTAGCGCGAGCGATCGTCACCAATGTCCGTAGTCGGGGCGAGCGCTTAGAAGGTGCTAGCACCATTACCCAACAGTTAGCCAGAAACTTACTAGGCAAAACCTATGTGGGGACAGATGACTCTGCAGGGCGCAAATGGCGTGAGGCGGCAGCGGCGATTAAACTCACATTTACCTATAACAAAGAAGAAATCCTACGGCTATATCTCAATCGAGCCTATACGGGCTATGGCGTTTATGGGTTTAAAGATGCCGCTAAACTTTATTTTGGCAAAGAAGCTTCCGAACTATCTCTCTCAGAAGCCGCAACCCTAGTCGGGCTATTGCCTTCCCCCGAAACGATTAATCCCTTTAAAAACAAAAACTTAGCAATCGAATATCGCGATCGCATTCTCAATCGGATGGCGGAATTGGGGATGATTACCGATAAAGATGCCGAACGGGCAAGGCGATCGGTATTGATTCTCAATGAAGCGGCAAAAACTAAGCTACAAGGCTCAGTTGCACCCTATTACTACAGCTATGTGTTTGAAGAGTTACAGGATATCCTCGGCGACAACTTTGCGCGGGAGGGAAATCTCATCGTGGAGACCTATCTCGATCTCGACATGCAAAAGGCTTCCGATAGCGCATTACGTGATGCTGTTGCTCGTGATGGTGGCAGTTACGGATTTAGTCAAGGGGCAATTGTGACCGTAAATAGTAGTGATGGTTCACTACTAACGATGACAGGTGGCGTGGACTACAGGGCCAGCCAGTTTAACCGCGCTTCCCAATCCCTGCGCCAACCAGGTTCAACTTTTAAATTGTTTAGCTATGCGGCGGCAATTGATCGCGGCATTTCCCCTAGCGCTACATTTTCCTGTAGCGCCCTCTCTGGAATTATCGGCTGTCATAATGGCGGTAGTGGTGCGATCGACATGTATCGCGGCTTTGCCCTATCAGAAAATGTGGTAGCAGTGAGGGTTGCTGATAGTGCTGGCTTGGATAATGTGGTGAAAATGGCAAAAAACTTAGGGATCACCGCCAAACTCGACGAAACGAGCAATATGGTTTTAGGGGGTAACGAAGTCAAAATCTTAGAGATGGCGGGAGCCTACGCCACTGTTGTCAACGAAGGTAAGTATATTAAACCCCACGCCATCAAACGGATTCTCGACAGTACTGATTGTCAAAATCCTAAGGATCGCAGTACCTGTCGCGTCATTTTTGATGCAAATACCTTGATCAAGCCACGTCAGGCGATCGATGCAGGTGTGGCTAGCACAATGGTGGATATGATGCGTGGAGTTGTCCAATTCGGTACGGGGCGATCGGCGGCGATTCCTCAAGGTACGGTGGTCGGCAAAACGGGAACCACCGATGAAGGTCGCGACCTTTGGTTTATTGGTGCTGTGCCAAGGCGAAACTTAGTTACAGCTGTTTGGCTTGGTAATGATGAAGGGGTTACAAGTGGCTCTAGTGCAGTTGCCGCGCAGGTTTGGGGTGATTATATGCGACAAGCTGTACGCTAAACCAGTAGAGGTGATGCAAAGCATCATCTCTACTAGTTTAAAAACTTTTGCGAAACTTTTTTCAAAAGCCCTTGACGACTGCCATAGGTGCTGTAGTATTGATTCCGTCTTATGGATTGTGTAGAGGCGTTTCACTCCACTGCAATCCTGATAGAAATTCTGAAAAAATTACGTCTTAATCTCAACCGACATAGGAGCTACATCTGTGAATAAAGGTGAACTAGTAGATGCGATCGCCGAAAAGGTATCCGTATCCAAGAAAAATATTGAACTGATCGTTACTGCTGCCCTCGAATCAATTGTTGATGCTGTGGCTGAAGGCGATCGCGTCACTTTGGTTGGCTTTGGTTCATTCGAGCCACGCGATCGCCAAGAGCGCGAAGGTCGCAACCCTCGTACTGGCGAAAAAATGGTGATTGCCGCCACCCGCGTTCCTGCCTTTTCGGCTGGTAAGCAATTTAAAGAAAAAGTTGTTGAGTAATGCGACTTTTCTAAATTCAAGAAAAGGGTGCAATCCCTTTTTCTGAATTATTTTTTTTGCTCCCAAACCCGAAAATGCGGCGCTTAGCGCCGCATTTTTGGTTACTAGATGGCGACCTTGTTAGCAATTCTTGGGCTATAGCAAAGCAAGTTTTGCTTAGGACATTAAACCGAAGAATCGATTGGCGGCGCTTCGCGCCATCAATCGATTCTTCGGTTTTAGTTTGTACTAGCTAACTCTTTTTTACTATAACAGTCAAAACATTTTTGCCATGACGATAAGCATAATCCACTTGCTCGGCTAGTTCCTGCACCAAGAAAAAACCAAAACCACCCAGCGATCGCGCATCATCGTCTTTATCTAAATCAGGATTAGTAACCTCTGTAAGAGGGTTAAAAGGTCTTGCGTTGTCTTCAAAGGTCATAGTTAGATGCTGGTCTGTGTTTTCAATTCGTAGGTCAATATGACCATCACTACGATTTTCATACCCATACTGAATAATATTGACTAAGATCTCTTCTGTAATCAACTGAACATCTTCAATGATTTCTACGGTCAAATTCGCATCCTGTAGAATTTTGCCTAAGGCTTGCTTAACTTCTTCCAATTCTGTTAATACACTATTAAGAGTCAGCTTCCATTCCATAACATTGGTCACTTGCGAAAAAGGATTTGACGGTAGATATTGCACAGCTAATAGAGTTATGTCATCTGATTGAGCAGCATCAGCAACAAACTCCTGACAAAAATGCTGAATCGTACGAACGGCTCTAGCTGTATTTGTTGGTGGATAAGAAGCAATCATCTCAATTAACCGAGATTCAGAAAATATCTCCCCATCAGCATTCATCGCTTCAGTAATGCCATCAGTATAAAATATGATCAAATCATTAGGAAGAAAGGTGAATTCATGTTGTTCAAATATAGAATCTTCATATAGTCCCAATGGTGGCATTGTTTCTAAATCTAGATATTGCACAAGGCGATCGCGTACTAAGATAGGTGCATCATGTCCACCGCTAGTATAGGTAAACTTGCCACTGCTGAGTTCCAATACACCACAAAAAACCGTCACAAATAAGCAATCTTCATTTTCTGCACATAGTTCCCGATTGACTGTACTCAAGATTTCGCTGGGCGTACTGCTTATTTTAGTGAGAGTGCGAATTAGAGTGATGGTTCTTGCCATTTGTAGCGCCGATGGGAAACCCTTATCCGCGACATCACCAATAATTAAACAAAGGCGATCGCTTCCTAATAGAAAGAAGTCATAGAGATCGCC
>JBJTVM010000644.1:0-1243 GCA_046081205.1 Pseudanabaena sp.
CAGAAATTGGTAAGCCTTGCTCAGTGGCAGCAGCTTGCATATTTGATATTGATCTCTTGACCCATGAGGCAACGATGGGGTTTTCAACACGAGTGTCGGTGGTGATCACATGAATCTGTTTGGTGCGACGATCGCTTGGTAGTTGTTGAATGGCTTGCCAAACGAGTTGTAGGGTGGCGGTGGAGTCTTTGCCGCCTGAATAGCCAATAATCCAAGGAATTTCGTCATGGCAATACAACTGCTGGATCTCAATTATGAGGGCTTTGATGTCTTCGATTAATTGGGGTGCAGTGCGTTGTGCTTCGGTCATGGTTTGGTAAATTTGCCTTGTTTGTTGGGATATCCCTATTACTGTTGTAGTCCATTTGGACTACAAATAGCAAGATAAAAGCTAAAGCCTTTGAATTGGCAAATTTAGAAGTAGTAAATTATTTATCCCCGAATGATGGTTATGTCTCGACCTGCAGGACTGACTGCTCTTTCTGTCGTGGTGCGATCGCTGAGTGGTGGTAGCCCTTCACGGCGATCAAAAATTACTAGCCAACCTGTATCTAAATTCAATCCTGATAGATATTTATCTAATTGATTTAAGCCTTCATTAAGTGGATCTGGTTTGCGATCGCGCCATACTTTTAGCTCCATGCCCAAAATGAGGTTGCCATAGCGCAAACAAATATCCATTCGTCCTGAGCCAACTGCATATTCGCGCTCTAAACTACCGCCACCATTGACGACTCGATGCAAAAATGCCATCAATACCAAATGGGGTGCAATCTCTGGATAGGGCGTACTTTTAAATAGTGGCTCTCCATGCTGTCGCCAAAAATCGATGAAAGAATCTAAAAGTGCTTGGGTATTCAGATTACCGTTAGTATCTAACCATGTTGGTGATATTGAGGTTAATGAGGCGATCGTGATTGCTGCCAATACTTTGGGAATGATTTCTCGATAGATTGGGTTAGCAATTTGGATACCGCCTCGGCTATCTCGATTGCATAGCCCTAGATCCAAGACATAGCGCAGATCATCCTCTGGAGTATTCACCAATTCTTGCCCCGATAGGATTGGCTGCATAATCACTCTTACTCTGTCTTCCCGAAGCCTTTCAGCTAGGCTATCTAAATGGGTATCTTGTCTTTGAATTAAAATCTCTTTGGCTTGATTTACGAGTTCAGGTGTAATTGGAACATTAGGATCTTTGGCGATATATTCAGTGATTTCTTTGGCGATCGCATTGACGAGC
>JBJTVM010000645.1:0-1719 GCA_046081205.1 Pseudanabaena sp.
TCCAAATAATTGAAGAAGTTTCGTGATAAATAAATGGGACTTCTACAAAAATTCGATTTGGAATAGCACAGTCAGAATTCTTTGCTTTTAAAGTACTTGGTTCTCTCCCAGAAACATTATGCCAATTGGTTATTAAGTATGGCTTTTCTTCATACAGATAAATAAATGCAGTACCTGTAGCTAGCTTTACATGCTTGAAATACATACTTATCCGTAATGATACATAAGAAAGAGGATCGTGTATCTTTATTATTGATACATCATTAGAATCATCTGTCATATGATTTTGCTCTTGTCCCATGCATAATTTTAGATTCTAAAAGTTATCCAGACTAAATTTCCAGTAATTCATAAGTCAGGTTTCTGACTACACTATACATAACATATAGCGGATGACGTGGATAACCTGCTTTTGTGATTCCTAAACAGTAAGGTTGAATATTGCGTTTAGATAGCAACTCTAAAACAAGGCGATCGCGTTGCATTAACTTCCCGTTATTTCCCCAAGCAACAACAACCCGATCGGCTGACTTAATCGCCTTTTTTAAATAGCGATCGTTCTGTTTACCAACAGGATCATCCACCTTTTTAAGCTCTAAAGGACTTGCAGTTCTATAAGCGAATAGATTAACGACGATTAGCGAACCAAAACCCCAAGATTTTGCAAAATTAATGCATCGCCGCAACGTTGGGTCGTCAATACTTGCGTCCGCCTTACTTGGATTAAGCATAATAAACACAACTTTTGGCTTATCTATATCCCATTCCCGCCATAGAGAATAACGGTAAAATCCAGTTTTATCGATGACTGCGCCTTTTTTCATCAACTTCTGACTCAACAAATTACCTTCTATACTCAGCTAATGGTAGTTGAGCGCAGCCAAAATCTAATCCTCCAACGGAAGAGACTGTTTAAGCAGAAATTCACGAATAGCAGAATCTTCAGTAAGTCCGATCGCTCTAGCATAGGCTTGCTTTGCATCTGACTTAGCCCCCAATTGCTTGAATAGGTGAGCCTTTAGCGCCCAGTAAGGTTGATAATTTTTCACAGACTCCAAAGGAATTGCCTTGAGGTGCATTAAGCCCTCTTCTATTCCCTGCGCTTCGGCGATCGCTGCTGCATGACTGACTAAAGCCCCCAAAGTCGGCGAAATCTGAATCAATCCTGCGTACAGTAATGCTAATGCTTGCCAATTGACTTTCTGAGCGATTGCTCTTTGAGCATGAATCGACTGAATCGCCGCTTCCAGTTGGAATCTTCCTAATTGTTTAAAGGTTGCTGATAGTGCTAGTTCCTTCTCTGCTTCCGCGATCGCAGTCTGCGACCACAAACTCGTGTCCTGCTGCAATAGTGGCACATAGGAACCATTGCTAGTACGACGAGCATCCCGCCGAGACTCACAATAGAGCATGAGTGCAAGTAATCCTCTTGCTTCTGGCTCTGTGGGCATTAACTGAACGCAAAGACGCGCTAACCAAATTGCCTCTTCTGCTAATCCGCGATGACGTGGATCACCACCATCCACAGTTTCCCAAGCATTAGTATAAGCAGCATATATCGCTTCTAATACAGCAGCCAATCGAGATGGTAAGTCCTTCTCCTCTGGCAACTCAAAGGCAATACCTGCATCGCGAATTTTTGTCTTAGCTCTCACTAGTCGCTGACCCATCGTTGCAGGAGCAACTAGAAAAGCAGAAGCAATTTGGGCGGCATTCAGT
>JBJTVM010000646.1:0-8513 GCA_046081205.1 Pseudanabaena sp.
GCTCGATTCGGCGGTGCGAGTTTTAGTAATTCACACCCAAGAAGATTGGGAAATAGCCCGCGAATGTTGGCATCTAAAATAAGAAAGAGGTCGCAATGCAACCTCTTTCTTATTTACCACTTATTTTGGCTTTGTATCCTAAGCCCAGCAAAATCTGCAAAACCTTCTGACTGCAATCACCTTGAATTTCGATCGCTTGCCCCTTACATGTACCGCCCGTTCCGCATTGATTTTTTAATTGTTTAGTCAATTTTGCCAAATTCTCGGTCGTCGTCTGAAACCCTGTGATCTCAGTTACCGTCTTGCCACCCTTACCTCGGCGCGTTACTTGAATGCGCGGATTTTGTTGTTGGGGAGGCAAATCGATTTCTTTTTGCTCAGAATCATCTTCTTCAGGTGTGCCGAACTCACGGTAAACTACACGATTTTTGGTCATTATTCCACCCATGCTGATCGCCATGCTAATTCGGCTTCAGCGATCGTCTTTTGTTGATATTTCTTTTCTAGCTCACTGTGCAAGTGCGCTAACCTTGCTGACAAAACACGCAATTCACCACGATGGGACATGACCTTGCGATCGGTAAACTCAATTTCAGCGAGACGAATACTCATCTGCGTATTTTTATCGTCTTTAGTCTTGTTTTCGTCAGGGGTTAAAACTTTATGCTCGACTAAAAGCTGGTTCAGTGTCTCCATACTTTCATTGAGAAGCTTGCTGAGGAGGGTATCGAGATTTTCTTGATTGGTGCGACTATCGCGATCGCATTCTTCGAGAGTTTTTTGCATCTGCTCACAAAGCGATTTGATCGTTTTGCGGAGAGATTCTTGTAGGTTCTGGCGCTCTGATAGGGATAGTGCGAGAAATGCATCAGGGCATTTTTGAGTGCAAAACTTAAATACGGTCAACAAAATTTGTTGCTGTACAGCAAGTGTGATCGTCTGTGAATACTCAAGATGAATAGTATCGATACGACTGATGACATCAGCAATCAACTGTTGGATATTTTGAATATCTTGATCAATACGCACTAGCATCGTCACTACTCACATCATTAATCACATCTAAATGCAAAGTTGGTGGAGTGTTTTGATGTTGCCGTAGGCAACATCAAAACACAACAAAACAATTATTTCTTTTTCTTTTTGTCTTTTGCTTCTTATTTCGGCTCTTCAACAGGTGCTTCTGCTACGGGAGCAGGTGCTTCAGTGGCTGCGGGAGTGCTAGGAGATTCAGAAGCAATCTCTTCGCCAACGACAAAGCGAACAAAGCGACGAACTTTAACGTTTTCACTGAGTTTCGTACCTGTTAACTTTACTAACTCATCAACGGTAATACTTTGATCTTTGATAAAAGGCTGATCTAGCAAGCATAATTCTTTCAGGCGTTTTTCAATACGACCTAGAACAATCTTGTCGCGAATTGCGGCAGGTTTGCTGGCAAGGTCATCTTTGCCTGCTTCGATTTGCTTTTCATTTTCTACAAAAGCAGCAGGAATATCAGCGACACTCACATACTCTACGTTAGGGCAAGCAGCAATTTGCTTGGCTACACTGTCAGCTAGTTCTTTGAGTTCATCACGACGAGCCACAAAGTCAGTTTCGCAGTTAACTTCGACAAGCACACCAATGCGGCTGCCAAAGTGGATGTAGCTATGGACGATACCTTCGGTGGCGGCGCGACTCGCTTTTTTAATCGCAGAGGCTAGACCTTTTTGTCTTAGGTATTCGGTAGCTTTGGTAAAATCACCATTAGAGTCAACAAGTGCTGCCTTGCAGTCTTTGATGCCTGCGCCAGTTCTCGCACGTAGTTCTTGAATTTGTTGGGTTGTAATGTCTGCCATATTAAGTAAGCTTGTTTTGGATGTCTAGGGCAACATTTCGAGGAGCTTAGAGTTTTGCTCGTTGCCGAAAATATCTCTAAAATGTTGTTTGCAGTACTCTAAGTTATCACAATTCCATGTACATAAGGTTTTCAAAATTTGGAGCGATCAATCAAGCGTACTACAGCGCTTTGCGCTTACTTAAAACCCAGAAATATTTTTGAAAATGGCGCGAAGCGCCACTTTCAAAAATATTTTTGTACTACTCAAAGCCTCAATAGGCTGTAAAGTATAAAACCCAAATAAAGGCGGCGCGAAGCGCCGCCTTTATTTGGGTTTAGGCTAATATTTTTTGATGAATCAAGGCTTGCTGCTTAAATTGCTGCACGCGATCGCTAAATAATTGATCGCGATTTTCGAGATTATTAACCCAAACATCGGCTATTAGTTGAGCGTCTTCTGGTAAATCCCCTAATTCCCAGCCAGAGATTCCTAGCTCTTTCATTAAATAAGAAACCTTCGGATCATAGCTAATTGCTGAGCAATGGCTCCCCTCAGCTGCCGCCATGATCAGTCCATGTAAGCGCATGGCGATCGTCAAATCCACCCCATTAAAAATTCCCTTGAGGCGGCGAGGATCTTTTTGAATAATCAGTTGACAATTATTTGGAGTCTTTTCATTGAGTGCATCACAAATTGCTTGGGCGATCGCTTTATCTTGAGAAGGCTGAAATGGAATGAGCAAGATGTGAGCATCTGTCTGTATCTGCAACTTTTGCAAAGCCTCAGTAATCGTTGCAATGCGACAAGAAGTTAGCTCAGGATGCGATCGCAAAACCACAGCAACACGGATTTTTGATAAATCACGATCCATATTCACTGGAGTTGCCTCCAATGCCCATACAGGATCAGGAGCAACAATACTCGCAACTTGCCAATCGTCTAATAGTTGCGCTGATTGGCGATCGCGTACAGACACCGATGCACAGCCTTGAAAAGCTCTTTGGGCAATCCATTTACTTAATTTGCGCTTTAATGGACCTACACCTTGCGCCCAAGCAATTGTTTGCAAACCCATTCCCTGAGCTAATCCCATCAGCCCCCCGTAATAAATCGGATTTCTAGCACTTGTGGCATCCTGCATCAAGCTGCCGCCGCCCCAAATAAATAAATCCGATCGCTTTAGTTCATTGAGCAATGCAAATACTGAATAGCGATCGCTAGCTTCGACCTGATGCAAATTTTCGGTAGCTTTGGGACTAGCAGACAAGACAAGTGGTTGGACATTCTTGGGCAGCATTTGCAACAATGTGGCAAGCAAAGCCTCATCGCCCCCATTGCCCATTCCATAATATCCACATAAAACCGCACGTCGCATACTTCTCGTCCCAAATATTTTTTAGTGTCGCCGCAATTCTTACGGGATATCATTGTCGCGCATTTTCACCAACAAAAGCCAAAAGAAGGGTAACGGCGCTTTGTGCCGCCACTCTTCTTTTGGCTTTTCTCCCAAAACCAAGAAATTTTTTGAAAGTGTTGCTTCGCAACACTTTCAAAAAATTTCTTGTTTTTAGTTTGAGCGCAAAGCGCTGTGAATTAGGCAATTTCGATAAAAGTGGCACTCATGACTAGGGTTACACCAATTAATAACCAAATAATTGGCATATATTCAGGACTGATAAAGCTATTGCCCAATTGCATCAAAGCGATCGCCATACCCGTGATGCTGGCGAGCATAATCGCCCATAACCAATGCAAACTAATTCGACTATATCGCTTCTTGGATTTTTTTAAGAGTTTTGGGTATGTAGTTGGCAGATAAACCTGAGTCTGTGGCGATCGCTTTGTCATTGAACGATGCGCAATTGCTTGAGGCAAGACTAAATTTTTGGAGGAATTTGGTAATATTTTGCTGGGGACTTGGCGAGAAATATTTTGACTAAATCTTAACTTTAGCTGTCTGCGTCTTTGGTAGATGCGTTTTTCAATTTTCTTGAGCCGAAACCAGAATATTAACAACAGAGAAATTGCAATTGCTCCAAGAGCGATCGCTAGTTTGACTAAAAAAAGCAGCAAGTCTATGTTTTCTTGAAGGGATAAAACAATTGCCATATATGCTGCAATCAAGCCAAATTGCGGATTTACTAGGTAGCATTGTTTCATCTCACTCTAAAAATCGCGAACTAGAAATCGTCAGCAAAATTGTCATCAAAAACATGACAATTAAACTAATACCAATTCACAGAAGTGTCACCACACTTCTGTGAATTAAAAACCAAGCCCTGTAAGGGTTTTGAAAGCACAAAATGGCTACCCCATTTTTGCTTTGGTAGCTGACGTTACTTTGCAGCTCAAAGCGCTTTAAAATCCAAAGCTTTGGCTTAAGTTTGACTGCTCAAGTAAGTCAATTCCACATTTGGGGCAAGAGTAATCACATCACCATTACATAAATCATAGGAAGAGGCAATCTTCATATGGTGGTTGATAATTACGCCATTGACACTGGGCTTCCCAGAAAGATCGCCATCAATAATTCGATATAAATAGCGCCCTCCCTCCCCAGGCACACGCAGCAACACCGCATGTTGGCGAGAAACAAACCGCGAATAAAGCTGAATATTATTATTCACATCCCGCCCAATCGTGTACTTTAAGCCATCAAGTGCGAGTTTTCTACTACCTCTCGCATCTGTGATTAATAGCGTGTGACTAACGTTTATTTCGCTCATTAGCTCACCAAAAAAAGAAGTAGATGTGGCTTACCAGCGAAAAGTATATGCTACTGGTAGACATTTGGTTTAATCTCGCTCTACTTTACTCTACAAATGGATTGAATTATAGAGTTTTTCTCAAAAGTTAGCGAATCTCTGCAATTTGTGGAGCATCTGTGCAGTTACAAATGTGCATTTACAAAATGTACATTCAAATAGTTTATTAAAACCTAGTCTTTAAGTTGCCCTAGTCTTTAAATTATTTTTGGCGCAAGATACAGAATATGAACATCAGGCGCAAAAGTGACAATATCGCCATCTTGTAGATCATAGGAAGAAACTTTGCTGATCGCGTTTAAGACAATCCCATTTTTGCTGAGTTTACCAGAAGCACTACCATCAATAATCCGATAAGTATCAAGGCGATCGCGGTGGTGCACCTTGCATAGGATGGCATGATATCTAGAAACAAAGTCTGAGTTGAGGTGGACAGTGTTATCAGGTTCTCGACCAATGGTGTATTGACTATCTACTAACTTAATCTTACGAGTTCCACTGTTGTCAGTTACTACTAATGTGTGTTCAGGCGAAAGGTTAACACTGATTTCAGACTCTTCATGAGTTGTTCTTGACATATTTTTAGTACTTCACCTTAGTTGAGTGAGCTAGTTAAACTATTGTGAGCAATGATTTGCGAAGTCTATCTTAATCCGCCTATTTTAATACATGTCATTAAATGGGGCAGTAAGTCAGTTGGTTATACAATACTCAGTTAAAACCTGCTATATCGGAGAAATATTTTAGTGGATGTTACGGAGATCGCACGCCAGACTCAGATTTTATCTCAGCGCCTGAGCATTGCTCAGGACTATCTTTGACGTACCTGCGATCGCAGCCAAAATTAGTGATCTGGAACAAACGGCTGCTCAACCTGAGTTTTGGGAAAATAGTGACCAAGCCCAAAAAACAATGCGTGAGTTAGATGCGCTCAAGTCTTACCTCGAAAAATTTGATCGCTGGCATCAAACCATCGAAAATCTGGAAGCGATCGCAGAACTGTTAACCCTTGAGGAAGATCCCTCTCTTGTAAATGAAGCCAAACAAAGCTTGGCTCAAATACAACAAGAGATGGATCGATGGGATCTAGAGCAATTGCTGTCAGGAACCTATGACAAATACGATGCGATTTTAACAATCAATGCTGGTGCTGGTGGTACAGACTCTCAAGACTGGACGGAAATGCTGCTACGAATGTATACCCGTTTTTGTGAGTCCCAAGGCTATAAAGTGGAGATTTCGGAAATTTCTGAAGGTGAAGAGGCGGGAATTAAGTCCGTAACTTTGCTAGTCCATGGACGCTATGCTTATGGCTATCTCGCGCCTGAAAAAGGTACTCATCGCCTCGTGCGGATTTCGCCTTTTAATGCCAATGACAAGCGCCAAACTAGTTTTGCTGGTGTGGAAGTAATGCCACTACTAGAAGAGGACATCGATCTTGATATTGATCCGAAAGAACTAGAAATCACGACAACCAGAGCAGGTGGTAAAGGGGGGCAAAACGTCAACAAGGTGGAAACAGCAGTACGCATTACCCATTTACCCACAGGAATTTCAGTACGCTGCACACAAGAGCGATCGCAATTACAAAATAAAGAAAATGCGATGCGATTGTTGAAAGCTAAGTTGTTAATCATCGCCCAAGAGCAACGCGCCCAGAAAATTGCCGATATTCGAGGAGATATGGTGGAAGCAGCTTGGGGTAACCAAATTCGCAACTATGTGTTTCATCCTTACCAATTAGTCAAAGATTTACGCACGGGTGAAGAAACTACAAATATTCAAAATGTGATGGATGGAGACCTTGAACCTTTCATTCAGTCATATTTGCGGCAACAAAATCAGCCAATTTGAGTCAATATTTTTAGATATGGGGACATGCAAAACCCTAAAAGATTACGTCCTTAGTATTTTTGACAAGTAATGGCGATTGATTATGAATAATTGGCATCAGAGGCATTTGGTTGGTTTAAAGCGATTAGCCTATAAACAAACCCAAAATCTAGGTTTAACATCGGTTCAAAGTGATTTTAAAGAGCATTTAAAAAAATCTCTAGGTCAGGGGATAGGTTTAACTAGCTTATTTGGGCTATGCATGATCATCGGCACAATTGTTGAGCCAATGATCAGTGGTAATCGCATAGCTGTATTTGCAGAAACCTGTGTGAAACCATCATCTTTGCAAAATTTTCTTAACAAAGTTACTTTGGGCGAAGATAATATTGATCGCTATGCTGCTGCTGCCAATGCGATCGAAAATAAACGTCTAGAAATTTTTAGAGCTGCTAAGAGTAACCCTAGTTGGAGTGCCGTCGCTAGTCTTGCAGAATCAAAACAAACTAGGGTCTGCGATCTTGCGTCTCCTCCTCAATTTTTGCAAGCGCTCTGCAATCAGCTACGCAGTTATAGTGAGGAAGAAATTTGTCGACATGGATTTACGGCTAAAGAGTTTAATCAAATTACGCTAGAGCAGAAACAAAATCCACAACTGCGAAGCCTAATCCAAAGCAAGCAAATTCAACTAAGAGGCGTTAGATAAAAAAATAAAAAACGAGAAGCATCACTTCTCGTTTTTTTTGTGGCGAGATTTTGTTTGCTAAAACGTCCAAAATCGTCTATAAGAAACAAGGCAAAATCAGACATCTATGGCAATAGTGATGATTATTTTTTCTTGTCCTATTGACAATGGTCACTTACAGTCTATAATCCCTCCATTGTTTAGTATGCCCAGTGCTACAAAAGCTACAAAACTCATAAAGACACGCTTATGTTCGGCTTAAAATTTGGCGCAAAGTCTAAAAAAGGCATCGGAATCGAAATCACTTCCGAGAAAGTAAACCTAGTTCAATTACGCCGTAAGGGGCAATCTTCTTACAAGCTAGTGACGTATGGTAGCGTCGAGCTTCCTGAGGGCACTGTTGAAGAAGGACGCATTCTCGATCCTGTAGCGCTGGGAGAAGTTATTCGCAGTTTGCTAGCAGACAAAAAAATAAAAGTTAAGAAGGCTGCCACGGCTTTACCCGGTCGCGAGACAGTGAGTCGTTTGATCCGCTTACCTGCGGAAATTCCTGATTTAGAATTGCGCGAGATGGTTCTTAATCAAGAAGCTAGCATCTACCTACCTTTTCCTCGTGAAGATGCTGATGTGGATTATCAAAAGCTGGGTACGTCTCTTGATGATGACGGTATCGAGCGAATTGAGATTCTGATGGTGGCTACACCTAAAGAGGTCACAGATAGCTATATGCAGGCTTTGGAAATAGCACAGCTACAGGTTGATGTTGTTGAAGTTAGTAGTTTTGCCCTCATTCGCGCCATGCACAATGAGCTAGCAAGATTTAGTACTTTAGCGGAAGCCGTGGTGATCGTTGATATTGAGTACGAAGCTACGGAAATTACTGTAACCGTCGATGGAGTTCCGCAATTTTCGCGAACCTTTCCAATTGGCACTGCTCAAATTCAAAATGCTCAATTGCGTGCTATCAACCTTCCTCCACGACGGACAACGGATATGGAGATGTTGAGTTCGACAGTTGTACCTGTGCAGTCTATGGATGCAGCAAGTCTTGCAGGTGGCGGCGGAACTCCAGGTGATGCTGCAATTATGCGAGTTGTTGGTGATCTATCCGACGAACTAAGACGCTCAATTGACTTCTATACCAGTCAGTCTCCTGGCTCGGATGTTGTACAGCTACTGATTGCAGGACCTGGCGCTTGTATTGGTCAATTAAATGAGTTCTTCAGTCAACGTCTTGGTATTGCTGCAGTAGCAGTTGATCCGCTTACTGCTGTTGGTGTTACTGTCGATGGCGATATTCCCATTGAGGAACGCATGGCGATGTCTGTTGCTCTAGGTTTAGGTTTGAGGGAGGTTTAAAAAGCCGTTATGTATACACTTGATATTAATTTTTTAAGCGATCGCGTT
>JBJTVM010000647.1:0-1444 GCA_046081205.1 Pseudanabaena sp.
CCTTTATTTTAACTCTCACGCATTTACTGACCAGTGCCCAATCAGCTTTAGTGAACCTCAATATTTATCCTTTTCTTAACCAAAATTGTACGATTCTCTTAACCCAAGCTTATAGAACTTTCCTGTAGGCTAATTAAGGAAAAATTAGAGTTCAAAAATATATATATGTTTTAAGTGTCAGTAAATAGTTAGGTTCTAGGTGCTTACAAAATCTTAATTTTATCTCTGATGAAATACTCCCCATTACTGCTTGATATTGCTAACGGGCTAGTGTTTCATAGGTGATCATTAGAACATTTCTATTTCTGGGCTTGATCCTGAATAAGCCTTTATTTACGAGAATTTAAGCATCTTCTCGGAAGTATTAAAACTAGTTAAAAAGAATCGCCTAATAACTGCAATCGCAATTTTCATGGCTCATCACTTGTGATAGTCATGCGGTTTTACTATGCATTTTTATAAGTGCATTTTTTCTTCTGCTTAATAAATTATTCCCTGTTATTCTTCCCAATCTATCAAGGCAATAAAAAAATGACTCTAAATTCTGGTGATATTGCATTTGTATCTTTCAATGCTGATGAAGATGGATGGTCAATTGTCACATTCGTAGACATTGAACCAAATACAAATATTTATTTTTCCGATGGTACGGCAACTAGTCCTACATCTATTGGCTCTGGTGAATCTGCTTTTCTATGGTCAACTGGTGCTAGTACCATCACTGCTGGTACTGTGATTCGTTTTAGCGCAATTGACAGTGCGTCACGAACCTCATCAGTTGGCACTTTCACTGTAGTTAATAGTTCAAATCTTGGACTCTCGGCGACTGCCGAAACTATCTATGCTTTTCTTGGCAGTAGCGCTACAACTCCGACCATAGTTTTAACTGCGGTATCATCCGAGGCTAACAATAATTCGCTGACAACGGTTGGATTGACGGCTGGAATTAATTCTCTAAAATTGACAAGTAGCACTGACTTTGCTGGATATAGCGGTTCTAGAACAGGACAGGCTAGCATTGCCGACTATAAATCTTTAGTTTTTAACCCTGCTAATTGGACTATAGATGTTGGTGGCGACGGCGCTCTAGTAGTCCCAAACACTACAAATTTTCAGGCTTCAGGTGTTGTTTCACCCCTAGCTGGTGTGACGATTACTCAGTCAGGTGGTAGTACCAACGTGGTGGAAGGTGGCGCAAGCGATAACTACACGGTTGTTCTCAATAGCCAACCAACATCAGATGTGACGATCGCGATCGGGAATACGGCTCAAACCACAACTACCCCAACAACGCTCACCTTTACCCTACATTCAGCAGGTTATTTAAGACAAAAAATAATATTTACGAGAAGAGGGGCCGAGAAACTGCAAAATTAGATTTTGTCTATTTGTAAGCTTAATCTGATATTTAAGATGGTCAAGAAAGACCAAATGGACAGAGAGA
>JBJTVM010000648.1:0-18280 GCA_046081205.1 Pseudanabaena sp.
GCTAATTCCTGAAACTTAGCCGCAATATCTGCTACGGGGTAATCAATATAATCTTTGTCGCTTGTCATTTCTAAAATAAGCTTGGATAATTTGCTCTTTAATCAGCCAAACTTAAGAATTCATCTTAACACAATATTTCTAAATTTTGGCGAAAAAATAATCTTTCTCATAGAGCTAGTCTGGCAAATCAAGCATATTGCATAACTCAGCGATCGCCTCTTCTGCGGAGTAAGACTTTAACTCTCCTGCATGAAACGCCGCCAATGCCTCACGCCCATTTTCAGCAATCTCATCACGCCGCCGCTCAATTTGGCGATTACGAATAATTTGTAACAACAGGTTTTGTTGATCTAGCGGTAACTGTTCAACAACCTCGATCGCATCCGCAAGTGTAACCATTTCCAAATACTCCACCTAAAATATTTGATCAATTAAGGGGTAGGCACGGGGGCGCTACCCCTACCGATTAATTATGCATTGTCCTTGCGATCGCCATATTCATCACAAAAAGCCTTCACGCCAATATGCAACACAATCACCATTATTGCCACCAAAGCCGATGTCAACAAATTTCCAGTTAGTCCCAAACCTGTTAAAACCACCTTAAACTTATCCATCGCTTCCTTATTATCCAGACCGCCCAATTTTTTCCATTGCTTATACAGCATTCCCTCCTCCTCACAGAGATCCGCCTTCGCCGCTTTCCAAAACTTTTGCAAAAAGCTCTTGGCAGGTTCTTTAGCAGCCGTGGCGATCGCCTCATTTTGCTTGACCAGTTGCGCTTCCATATCGCCAGACTTGCGAAGCGCATCACTAGAAGGCGATCGCAACTCCAGCAATTGAGCATCAATTTCTGCGGCTAGTTGAGAGATTTCTTCATCTGAAAACATTACTTTCACTCAAACGTATTTTCTAGGATCTAAAAATTCTATAGCCTTTATCAGTCTGATGAAGTATCGGTTTGTTTCCTTAGAAACCATTTAAGAACTGTCTAGATCCCCCCCAGCCCCCCTTATAAAGGGGGGAAAATTAAATTCTTCCCCCTTATATAAGGGGGATTGAGGGGGATCTTTTAGAGCTTTTAACCGCAGAAAGTAATTCTTAAATGTATTCTTACCTTGAGCGGCGAAACAAACTTACATAAACCGCTTGCCTGAAAAACGCTATAAATGTTTTAGTTTATAAAACTAATAGCAGAGAAGTGAACTATGTCCGACAATCGCAGAAGTCGTGCAATTACCGAAGGCGTTCAGCGATCGCCTAACCGCGCCATGTTACGCGCCGTTGGTTTCCAAGACTCGGATTTTACAAAACCTATTGTTGGTGTCGCCAGCGCCCACAGCACGATTACCCCCTGTAATATGGGCATTGCACCCTTGGCAATCCGCGCTGAAGCAGGAATTCGCGCCGCTAATGGGATGCCCCAAGTTTTCGGCACTATCACCGTTAGCGACGGAATCTCCATGGGAACAGAGGGAATGAAATATTCTCTTGTGTCCCGTGACGTAATCGCCGACTCGATTGAAACCGCATGTAGCGCTCAGAGCATGGATGGCATCTTGGCGATCGGGGGCTGCGATAAGAATATGCCAGGGGCGATGATCGCCATGGCAAGAATGAATATTCCCGCTATATTTGTCTACGGGGGCACTATCGAACCAGGACACCTTGATGGCGAAGATCTGACCGTCGTGAGTTCCTTTGAAGCCGTTGGTCAATATAGTGCAGGTCGCATTGATGAAGTCAGACTCAACTCAGTGGAGCGCAATGCTTGTCCGGGGGCTGGCTCCTGCGGTGGTATGTATACGGCAAATACCATGTCCTCAGCATTTGAAGCCATGGGCATGAGCTTGATGTATTCCTCTACCATGTCGGCTGTTGCACCTGAAAAAGCCGCGAATACAGAACTCGCTGGTACGGTTTTAGTCAATGCAATTCGCAATAATCTACTGCCTCGCGACATCATCACTCGCAAATCGATTGAGAACGCTATTTCCGTAGTTATGGCTGTGGGTGGTTCTACCAATGCGGTCTTACACTTTTTAGCGATCGCCCATTCCGCAGGAGTGGAATGGAATCTCGATGACTTTGAGCGTATTCGTGAACGGGTTCCTGTAATCTGTGACCTTAAGCCATCAGGAAAGTATGTAGCCACTGACCTCCACAAAGCAGGTGGTATTCCTCAAGTGATGAAGATGCTTTTAGTGCGTGGTCTATTACATGGTGACTGCATCACGATTACTGGACAAACTGTTGAGGAAGTTCTCAAAGATATCCCTGCCGAACCTCGCGCCGATCAAGATGTAATCCGTCCTTGGGATCGTCCCATGTATAAGCAAGGACACCTCGCCATTCTCAAAGGCAATCTCGCTCAAGAAGGTGCTGTCGCCAAAATATCTGGAGTCAAAAATCCGATCATCACTGGCCCCGCCCGTGTTTTTGAATCAGAAGAAGATTCCCTTGCAGCGATTCTCGATAATAAGATTAATGCGGGGGATGTTCTGGTGATTCGCTATGAAGGTCCTAAGGGTGGACCCGGAATGCGGGAAATGCTAGCCCCAACCAGTGCAATTATCGGTGCTGGTTTAGGTGATTCTGTGGGCTTAATTACCGATGGGCGGTTCTCAGGTGGTACTTATGGAATGGTGGTTGGTCACGTTGCCCCTGAAGCTTTTGTGGGTGGGGAGATCGCCTTAGTCCAAGAAGGCGACTCGATCACTATTGATGCTCACCAGCGCTTGATTCAACTCAATGTCAGTGATGAGGAACTAGCTAGCCGCCGTGCAAATTGGAAGGCTCCTGCTCCTCGCTACACTAAGGGAGTTTTAGCAAAATATGCCACCCTTGTTTCGACCAGCAGCAAAGGTGCTGTAACTGATTTAGGCTTGTTCTAGACAAGAATTTAGTGGTGCGGCGCTTCGCGCCGCATCACTAATCCTAGACCAGCCCTTGTCAGCGCAAGCTTTAGAGCATGTTTGAGAAGTTTTAATCCCCCTAAATCCCCCTTAAAAAGGGGGACTTTTTACTCTTTTCCCCCCTTTCGTAAGGGGGGTTAGGGGGGATCGATCAGTATTTTTAGCAAAGGCTTACACTTCTCAAACATACTCTTAGCAAATGACAGATTTTCTGCAACCCAAAAAACAACTTAGACGCGCATTGCTCAACCAACGTCGCCAAATCCCCCACGAAATTTGGCAGCAAAAAAGTCAAGCACTATGCGATCGCCTCAAAAATTGGGACAAATTCCCAAAAGCACGAAATATATTAACCTTCAGCAGCTTTCGGCAAGAACCAGATTTAAGCCACCTGTGGCAAAGTTTTCCTGACAAAAATTGGGGATTTTCTCGCTGTGTCGAACAAGATTTAATTTGGCATCAAGTGGCGATCGCTGATTTTGACAACAATATGCGATTAGGAGCCTTTGGCATTCTAGAGCCGCGCCATGACTTACCCGTCATGGATTTGCAAAATATCGATCTGATCTTGATTCCTGCGGTGGCTTGCGATCGCCAAGGCTATCGACTGGGCTATGGTGGCGGCTTTTACGATCGCTGGTTGCCTAACTCTACAGGATTTAAATCAGGAGTGATTTTCGATGAGTTTTGTGTAGATGAACTGCCCCATGATGCTTGGGATGTACCACTAGATGCCATCTTTACTGACTCAAAAGCCTTAATGCTAAGATTACTTTAGCGTTCAACTGGTTAGATATGGCGATCGCATCAGACAAAACGCAAACAGACAAACTGCAAACAGACAAAACGCAAATCAAATCCCACCATGATCTCTATGAAGAGGACTTTTGTCTGTGGATAGAGCAAGCATTGGTATTGCTGCGCCAAGGCAAATTTAGAGATTTGGACTTGGAAAATTTGCTTGAAGAAATTGAAGACATAGGTAATAGCCAAAAACAATCACTAGAGAGCAATTTAAAAGTTATTCTCATGCATTTACTCAAATACAAATACCAACCCGAAAAACGCTCTAATAGTTGGCTATATAACCTAACTGAGCATCGCCAGAGAATACGCAAAGCTTTCAAAAATAGTCCTAGCCTCAAGAGACATTTTTTGCAGGAGTTTGCTGATGTTTATCTAGATGCCAAAAAACTTGCGGCGATCGAAACAGGAGTACCAAGCCACACTTTCCCCCCAGAATCTCCCTTTACTCACGATCAAGTCATAGATGAAGAATATCTACCTGAATAGCAAAGGTTAATCAAGAACTGATTTTTGAGGTCGTGGCTACGCTGCACCACCAAAAATCGGTTCTTTGTTTGTACGGTAAGCCGATCTAGTTACTGACTCTTTTCGCAGTATATTGGCACTCAGTGAGACAGAGTGCTAATGCACAAAATGTGTGGTAACAGTTAGAGCAAAATCTACCTTGAGCCATCACCTGCAAAGTCCACTCTGATTAGATTCTAAGGAGGTATGGCATAGTGGCATCGTTAACCCTAAATACTGGTACATTACAACCTCTAGGCGATCGCCTATTGGTTAAAGTAGCGTTAAAAGAAGAAAAAACCGTAGGCGGTATTTTCTTGCCAGACACAGCACAAGAAAAGCCTCAAATCGGTGAAGTAACAGCCGTTGGTCCTGGCGCACGCAATGATAAAGGTACTCGTGTAGCCCTAGAAGTCAAAGCAGGCGATAAAGTTCTTTACTCCAAGTACGCAGGCACTGAAGTCAAAATTGACAGCGTAGATTATTTACTCCTTGCAGAAAGAGATATTCTCGCGATCGTTGAATAATTCTCATAGAGATTAGCCGTTAGCCATTAGCGAATAAAGCTCTGCATACAGAAACTGTCCCAAAGAGCTAAACACTAATTGCTGAAAGCTAACAGCCCAATTACCAATCACCAATTACCAATCACCCATTAACCAACATGTCTAAAATCGTAGTATTTGATGAAGAGTCTCGCCGTTCCCTTGAGCGTGGTGTCAATGCTTTGGCTGATGCAGTGCGTGTCACCCTCGGGCCCAAAGGTCGTAACGTAGTTCTTGAAAAGAAATATGGCGCTCCTCAAATCATCAATGACGGTGTGAGCATCGCCAAGGAAATTGAATTAGAAGATCCCCTAGAAAATGCAGGCGCTCAGCTAATTCGTGAAGTTGCTTCTAAAACCAACGACGTAGCAGGCGACGGAACCACCAGTGCTACCGTTTTGGCTCAAGAAATGATTCGCGAAGGCTTGAAGAATGTTGCCGCAGGTGCAAATCCAGTGGGTGTACGTCGCGGTATCGAAAAGGCAGTTGCCCACCTCGTCGATGTCATTGCTCAAAAGGCGAAAGCGGTTGACTCCAACGCCGAAATCGCTCAAATCGCTACCATTTCGGCTGGTAATGACTCCGAAGTTGGTGAAATGATCGCTCATGCTATGGACAAAGTTGGCAAAGATGGCGTAATCACTGTTGAAGAGTCCAAATCCCTCACAACTGAATTGGAAGTTGTCGAAGGTATGCAACTCGATCGCGGTTACATTTCTCCTTACTTCGTCACCGATAGCGAACGTCAGTTGGTGGAATTTGAGAATGCCAAAATCCTGATCACCGATAAGAAGATCAACGTAATTCAAGACCTCGTTCCCATCCTTGAAAAAGCGGCTCGCTCTGGTTCTCCCTTGGTGATCATCTCTGAAGATGTTGAAGGTGAAGCTTTGGCAACTCTTGTAGTGAACAAGTTGAGAGGTTCTTTGAATATTGCCGCAATCAAGGCTCCTGGTTTTGGCGATCGCCGTAAAGCGATGTTGCAAGATATTGCCGTCCTGACCGATGGTCAAGTAATTTCTGAAGACACTGGTTTAGAACTCAGCGCAGCAACCCTCGAAATGCTCGGTACTGCTCGCAAGATCACCATTTCTAAGGACAAAACCACTATTGTTTCTGACGTTTCTAACAAAGCTAACGTTGACAAGCGTGTTGCTCAAATCCGCAAGGAATTAGACCTCAGCGACTCTGACTATGACAAGGAAAAGCTCCAAGAACGCATCGCTAAGCTCTCTGGTGGCGTAGCCGTGATCAAAGTCGGTGCAGCTACTGAAACTGAACTCAAGGATCGTAAGCTCCGTATCGAAGATGCTCTTAACTCTACTCGCGCCGCAGTTGAAGAAGGCATCGTTCCTGGTGGTGGTGCAACCCTTGCTCACCTCTCAGTAGAATTGCAAGGCTTCAAAGCAACCTTGAAGAATGAAGAAGCGATCGGTGCAGAAATCGTATCTCGCTCTCTCTCTGCTCCTCTTCGTCAAATCAGCGACAACTCTGGTTTAGAAGGTACTGTTGTTGTTGAAAAAGTGAAGCAACTTCCTTTCAATCATGGCTTTGATGCACTCAAAGGCGAATACGTTGACTTGATCGCTACTGGTATCATTGACCCTGCCAAGGTTGTGCGCTCTGCATTGCAAAATGCTGCTTCCGTTGCTGGTATGGTCTTGACCACCGAAGCTCTAGTTGTTGAAAAACCAGAGAAGAATGCTGGTGCTGGTGCTGCTGCTGGTATGGGCGGCATGGGCGGCATGGGTGGTATGGGCGGCATGGGCGGCATGATGTAATCATTGTCCATAGATTGCCGAATAGCTATTTGTATTGTGCAAACACAATACAAATAGAGAAAAATGGTAAGAATCGTATAGCGATTCTTACCATTTTTCGTTCTTGCAAAACTAACGTTGAATCAAGAATCAAACCCTGTAAGGGTTGTGCAAGTAGAAAATGGCGTAGCCATTTTCTACTTTGGTGTTATTGACGATTGAAAACTTCTAAGGTTTGGCGGCTAAACTCGTGCAGGTTGGCAACTCCGTCTTCCATTGGTATTTTGTCACCAAAAAATTGCCAGTTATCCACCGTTGAAAAGTGCCAGCATTCACCTTTATGATCATGTCCACTTGCTTCAATGCCGATCGCCCGCAAATACCCATCGACAGGATCTTCATATAGCCTAATTTGAAAGAGAATGCTACGCACCTTGAGCCGCCAACTTACCCCTGGGAAATGAAAGCCGACATCAATCGAATCTGGATCGAGTAATCTGCGTGTATCCGAATTATTCAGCCAAGGTTTCAAATCAGAGCGTGCAGCAGGGTAAATAGCTTTAAACAAATTGACAATCGTGGCGATTTTGGTCGCTACTTCGACATTTCTCGCTTGTTCAGCAGCATTCACGAGCATTACCCTCACATAAAACCTACAAAAACAATATTTATAGCGGGTTTCATTTTGCCTACAGCAAAATGAAAACTCAAAACCCTTACTAGGAGGAGTTTTGGGTTTTCAAATGAGTAAGCACTCACTTGAAAAGCGCTATATCAGCTGGTGATTGCTGATTTTAGCATTTGCCCACAATAAACCCTATTAACCTGCGATCGCTGTAGCAATTCTGACTATAAAGCGCTTTTCAAGCAAGCGAGGTACAAGTTTTGGTTTCTCTGCCGAAAGCGGGGAAACCAAAACGTACTTCACTAGACTGATAAAAGCTATAGAGCCAATTTGAGTGGTTTTGAAAGCACAAAATGGCTACGCCATTTTGTGCTTTCAAAACCCTGTAAGGGTTTGATTTTTAATTCATTGGGATTACAGCATTGATGAGGGGCAAATTCCTCAATTACCCCTAACAGGTACTAAATCAGGAATAGACTCAAAGTTTGGGAGGACAGATGGATCAAGACTTAAGCGATCAAGTAATTTGGCAAACTCCTTGCAACATTGGGCAGAGCTTTGCAAGATTTGCTTCTGCGAGAACTTGATCATGATCCAGCCTGAATCTACTAAAAAGCGATCGGCTAGATCATTTTGCATGGTATTTGACTCATTTTCTGAAGGCGCAGTAATCTCGATCGCAATATGCGCATTCAGCACAGGGTCAATATAAGTCAAAGCAGGAACCCAATCATGATTAATGCTAGGAATATAAATCTTGATACCTTGATAGAGCGTTCCCGATAAATACTGTTGGAGGGTCTTTCCAAAATCATAAATAGCCGATTGATCGCGATCCGCAGGTTTACGAATCTGGGTTAAGGCGATCGCGTTTTCGTTAGTCGTAATCTTGGCAAAGAACTTCTGAAATTGCTGATGGCGAAACTCAAGGATGCGTTCAGGCGCATGGGCGATCGCCAATTGTTGCTGATAACTAGCCTCTTCGCGAGAATATGCTTCTAATTTTGCGAAATAGTTTTGCAGTTGATGTTGATGATTTTGATATCGTTTTTTGTAGGTGAGGAACTGATACCTGATCCTTAACACAATTGCTACTGTTCCCACGAGCAGCATCATGATTCCTAACTCTTTGACGACGGCGGTTACTATTGCTACTAAGACAATTAGACCGAAGCTCAAAGCGATCGCTTCTTGAATTTGAATCGGTGCTGGTTGTTGATTAGATGGCAAACTTGGCAAGGTCATACCTAGCTTGGGTGCAACAGGTTTAGACTGAGCAATGCGCTGCACTTCTGGAGGAATAAGAATAGTAGGAAACTGACGCATTAGTTACGAAAGAGTGGCAACACTTTGGTGAATTGAAAACCAAACTTAGCAAGGATTTTAAAAACAGAAAATGGCGCAGCCATTTTCTGTTTTGGTATCAATTAACTGTAATTCTTACAGTGCTTTGAGAGATTTGCAAGCAGAGGGGGCGCTATGCGCCCCCTCTCTATCTAGGCATTATCTAGTCCAGGAATCGAGCGATATAGCTGGATGTATTTTTCTGCCGAAGATTGCCAACTGAAATTATTGCTCATGCCACGTTCTTGCAATAGTCGCCATGCATCGGTGTAGCGATAGCTTTCCCAAGCACGTACCATGCAGGTATACATATCCAATGGCTCATAGCGATCGAAGCTAAAACCTGTGCCAGTCTTCCCAACTGGATCGTGGAATGAGACTGTATCAACTAGTCCTCCAGTCCGACGAACAATTGGTACGCAACCGTAGCGCAGAGCAATTAATTGGCTAAGTCCACATGGCTCAAAGCGGCTAGGCATCAAGAAGGCATCAGAACCAGCATAAACCCGATGGGAAAGTGCTGAGTTAAATAAAATCTGTGCCGACATACGTCCAGGGTAGCGGGAGGCAATTTGCCAGAGTTGCGATTCGTAATAACGCTCACCTGTTCCTAAAACAACAAATTGAGCATCAGTATAGGCTAAGTAACGTTCGAGAGTTTGTAGCAGTAGATCGATACCTTTTTGCTCTACTAAACGTCCCACCATGCCAATCAAGAAAGTCGCAGGATTTACGGATAGCCCTAACTCTTTTTGCAAAGCAATCTTATTTGCCATCCGATCATCAAGGGTTTCCACAGAATAGTTCTGCACCAGAGATTGATCTGTAGCAGGATTTTCTAGCTCGGTATCAATGCCATTTAAAATCCCCCAAGGTTTGAGGAATGACAGTAAACCTTCTAACCCTTCACCGTAGCCAGAAGTGCAAATTTGTTGAGCATAGGTTGGGGATACAGTATTTACGCGATCGGCATACTTGATACCGCCAGCCATGGTGTTATGGGCATCCATATACCAAGGAGTCCAAGTAATTCTGTCCAAGAACCAACGCCAAGGTCCTTGATAGGCAAGGTTATGAATTGTGAATACAGTGCCAATGTCAGATACTTGGTGCATCCACACAGGAATCATGCCTGTATGCCAGTCATGACAGTGAATGATGTTTGGTTTCCAATAGTTCCATGCAAATTCGGCGACAGCGTTGGCAAACATGGTAAACCGCCAATCTTCATCGTCACCACCATAAACACGGGCTGGAATGAATGATCCATGTCCCAATAAATACAAGGGGACATCTGTACCTGGTAATACGGTCTCAAAAATGTCAAATTCCTGAAACATAGCATAGCCTTTCCAAATCCATGTTGGATTTTCTTTCAGTTTGTCTGGAACTACGCCGTAGTAAGGCATGATGATCCGCACATCATGTCCCATTTTCTTGAGAATCGGAGGGAGTGCCCCTACTACATCTGCCATGCCGCCAACTTTGGCAAGAGGTGCAACTTCAGCCGCCGCAAATAAAATTTTCATTTGTTGATCATTACTCGTATGTCAGGCTATCTAAATTATTTTCAGGCATATGGCGATCGCTACAGCAGTAATTTTTGCAAGCAACGCTTGAGATAAAAAAGAGACCCCACTCGGTGGGGTCTCTTTTAGTGATGAGTGCGATCGCTACAGCAGCAATTTTTGCAGTTGGTGCTGCGCCCAAAAAGAAAACCCGCAAAACGGGTTTTCTTTTTGGGGTTTTATACAGTGATTGCCTCTACGTCTTGTTGATTATCATCATTTTTGGGAAGCTCTAAGCAATAACCAGCACCATATACGGTTTTAATGTATTTAGGATGGCGTGGGTCTGGTTCTAACTTAGTGCGTAAATGGCGAATATGCACACGAATAGTCTCGATATCATCATCTGGTTCATAGCCCCAGACCTCTTTGAGAATTTCACTAGGTGAAACAGTTTGCCCATGACGCTGCAAAAGACAATGTAGCAACTCAAATTCTAAATGAGTTAACTTAACAGTCTTATTAAACCAAATTGCTTCAAAGCGCTCAGGCACAAGAGTCAAGGAGCCAAAAATTAAAATTTCACCATGCTTAGCGGTGTCAATAATCCGATTAGTACGACGTAGCAAGGCGCGTACTCGCGCTAGCATCTCTTCAAGCTCAAAGGGCTTAGTCAGATAGTCATCTGCACCAGCATTAAATCCCTCGACCTTATCTTGGGTTTGCCCCATAGCCGTCAGCATCATCACAGGAATTTCTCTAGTCCGTTCATCACGACGTAACCTTTGACAAACTGTGAACCCATCAACCCGTGGCAGCATCAAGTCAAGGATGATTATGTCTGGCATTAACTGAATGGCAAGTGCTTGTCCTTTGATGCCATCACTCGCTTGACTGACTTGGTAGCCAGCGTGTTCAAGGTTCAAAGTCACCATTTCAGAGATTATCGGATCATCATCGATCAGAAGCAGCCTAGGCATCATTAGTCAAAGTTCCATCTATACGACTGGATTACGATTTGTTAAATAATATATATCATGCTGATACATAGTCAGCAAAGGTAAAGAAGTGCGTTATCTCTACTCATTGTATTGATACTTATAGCGATCGCAAAAAATCTCTGGCTAAAGGAGTAGTAGGTAAGGAGTATCAGCCATTTGCAGCCCCTTTGACCGATTGCGCCCATAAAAACAGGCTAAGTCGGGCTTTAACTCTTACAACATTACTCATACAATATATGAAGATATGTAAAAATTGATTTAATATTTAATACTGGTTTATTCGCATGAGCCTTCCAACTACTTCTGTCACCGAACTTTTTGCACCAGTCAAAGATGACTTGCGTACACTCACGGATAATTTGAAGCAGTTGGTAGGCGCAAGGCATCCAATTTTGTATGCTGCGGCTGAGCATTTATTTGAAGCTAAAGGCAAAAGTATGCGTCCCGCGCTAGTCTTGCTAGTGTCACGGGCGACCATGAGCGATCGCGATATCACCTCACGCCATCGCCGACTTGCGGAAATCACGGAAATGATCCATACCGCCAGTTTGGTACATGACGATGTGATCGACTCGGCTGACCTACGGCGTGGTATGCCAACTGTCAATAGCAGTTTTGGTAATCGCATTGCCGTATTGGCTGGAGACTTTCTGTTTGCTCAAGCATCTTGGTACTTAGCGAATCTCGATCATCTTGAAGTCGTCAAACTTTTGTCAAAGGTGATTACTGATTTTGCTGAGGGTGAAATTCGGCAGGGCTTGACTGCTTTTGATAGCAGCTTAACCTTAGAGGAATATTTGGAAAAAAGTTTTTACAAAACCGCATCTCTAATGGCGGGTAGTGCGAAAGCTGCAGGGGTATTGAGTGGGGTCAGTCAGGTACAGGCTGAGCAGCTATTTAATTTTGGTAAACATTTTGGCATTGCCTTCCAAGTTGTCGATGACATTCTTGATTTCACCAGTTCGACTGAGACCTTGGGCAAACCTGCTGGATCTGATTTGAAGCAAGGTAATTTGACTGCACCAGTATTATTTGCCATAGAGGAGCATCCACAGATTCTCGGTTTGATCGAGCGTGAATTCAGTGAAGATGGTGATATCGAAAAAGCACTGGATCTTGTCTATAACAGTCAAGGTATTGCGCGATCACGTGATTTGGCAAAGAGTCATGTTAGGTCAGCATTAACTGCGATCGAGTGGCTCCCATCGTCTGCACCTAAGCAATCCCTCATCGGCTTAACCAATTACGTTTTAGATCGCTTGTATTAAAAGGAGCGTAGAGCTTGCGTCAACCTCTGCCGCTGCTCCTGTTTTGCCGTCACAATTCAGAACAATCCGCGATCGTGAAATTGCTCATGTCTGAGCGATCGCTTAGACTAGATTAAGAATTATTAATTATTGTTAATCAGTCATAGCCAGTGTTGAGTAAATCTAAGCAAAAAATAATTGTTATTGGGGCAGGAATTGGGGGCTTAACGGCGGCGGCTCTGTTGGCAAAGCGTGGCTATGAAGTTGTTGTTTATGACTTGGCATTGGTGGCGGGTGGCTGTGCATCGACATTTAAACGGCGCGGATTTACCTTTGATGTGGGTGCAACACAGGTGGCGGGATTGGAATCTGGCGGGATTCACGATCGCATTTTTAAAGAACTAGAAATTGAGATCCCTGAAGCCACATATTGCGATCCTGCCTGTGCGGTATTTTTGCCAAATGAGAGTGAGCCGATTAATGTCTGGCGCGATCGCCACAAGTGGAAACTCGAACGCCAAAGACAATTTCCCAATAGCGAACCATTTTGGAATTTCTTAGAAGACTTGTTTTGGCGCAGTTGGCGCTTTCAGTCTCGCGATCCAATTTTGCCCCCACGTAATATTTGGGATGCATGGCAATTAGTCAAAGCCTTACGAATCGATACCTTGGCTACAGTTCCCTATACCTTCTCAACAGTGGGCGATGCTCTGCGTGGGTTTGGATTGGCTAATGATCAGAGATTACGCACATTTCTCGATTTGCAATTGAAACTCTATTCACAGGTGAATGCGGAAGAGACAGCTTTACTTTATGCGGCGACTGCTCTAGCAGTTTCTCAAAAGCCTTTGGGTCTATTCCATTTGCAAGGGAGTATGCAGAAATTAAGCGATCGCTTGATTGCCAGTATTGAGCGTGATGGCGGTAAGGTGTTAATGCAGCATCAAGTTACGGCGATCGCTGATCAAGGAAAAAGGAAAAAGGTAAAAGTAAAAAATCTGCGATCGCAAGAGATTTTTGAGGATAGCGCCGATCAGATCGTGGCAAATGTGACAGTGAATAACTTTGTGCAGCTTTTGGGAGATGCTGCGCCTAAGGGCTATGCTAAAAGGGTTAGTAATCTTAAGCCTGCTTCAGTGGCTTTTGTGGTTTATTTGGGAGTGGATCGGGCTGCGATTCCTGAAGATTGTCCGCCGCATTTGCAATTTTTGGAAGCCTATGAAGATTCCCCAATTCATAAACCTCATTCATTATTTGTTTCCGTCAGTAAAGAAGGTGATGGTCGCGCTCCTGATGGCAGAGCAACGATTATTGCTTCTGAGTTCACTGATGCCGCAGTTTGGTATGGCGGTGAAGATTATCAGGAACTCAAAAAGAGATTTACGGAACGAGCGATCGCGCAACTAAGCACATATTTCCATCTCAATGAGGAGACAATCATTCATATTGAAGCAGCGACTCCACAGACTTTTGAGCGATATACTGGACGCGATCGCGGCATTGTTGGCGGCGTGGGAATGCGCGTTTCCACCTTTGGTCCCTTTGGTTTCGCCAATCGCACACCACTCAAAAACATTTGGCTAGTCGGTGACTCTACTCACCCAGGAGAAGGAACCGCAGGGGTTAGCTATTCAGCGCTAACAGTAGTAAGGCAGATAGATCAAGTTTCACGTAAAAACTAACGTGAATTCGTCAAAAAAATAGAGCGGCGGCGCTACGCGCCGCCACTCTATGAATACAACCGATCGCAACTGAGCAAACCCCTAGGATCAAACTGCTGCTGAATCTTAACCATCACATCTCTTGCATTACCGCGATAACCCCAGACATTTTCGAGATTAGAGTTATTCCCTAAACTTCTGTTGCCAAACTTTAAAGCTTGGGGTGCTTCTAGAATTGACAGAAAACCACCACAGGACTCGGCAATATTTCTCACTTTAGCGATTTGCAAAGAGATCGCCTCTAAATCCTGTACATCTTCCACACGCAAAATCCCTAAACCGCTACCAATATGGATTTGCAAATAATAGGATTGAGCCTCAAAAGTTTGTTCGCATTCCTTGAGAAATGACATACTGACCGATGGCAGTACACCTAGCTTACAAACTACAGAAGCACTCTCAGAAGACTGCTCCAAATTACGCAGTTCATCTTGCCAGATCAGAACTTCTAATAACTCCCAAAATTCCCTAGCCTCTCCTAAAATCTGCACTTCTAAATTTAATTCTTTAGCAAGTACCGCAATGCGATCGCACTGGTCAATCACACTAGCTTTGAGGCTAGCAAATTGCAGAACTAAGCCGATACCTTCTCCCAATCCAAGATCAGAGATCGCCGTTGCTGATAGTAAATCGCAAGCAGTGGGTGTAAGTACCGAGGTACTAATTTTTTGCTGAGCTTGAGCGATCGCCTCAGCAGTCCCAGTAAGTGCCACAATTTGGGTATATTCAGGCAAAGGATAAAGCCGAAAGGTCACACTCGTAGCAATTCCCAAAGTTCCGTAAGAACCTGTTAATAATTTCATTAGGTCATAGCCAGCCACATTCTTGACTACGCGCCCACCTGCTTTTGCCAATTCACCATCACTGCGTACAAACTCAATTCCCAAACACATATCACGCACACTGTTATAACGATGGCGCAATGAGCCTGCACTCCCTGTCGCTAAAATACCGCCAATCGTAGCTCTAGTGCTGTAAGGAGGATCGATTGCTAAAAATTGTCCTTCCTTGGCTAAGACTGCTTGCAAATCCTGATACTTCACGCCCGACTCAACCGTGACTGTGAGATCACCAACACAATGCTCAATCACCTGATTTAACTTTGAGGTACTGATTACCAGATCTGCCCGACTAACTAATCCGCCCCAATCTAACTTCGTAGCATTCCCACAGGGCAGCACACGCAAGCGGTGTTCGTATGCTAGTGCGATCACTCTCGATAGCTCCGCGATCGTCTGGGGATAAAGTACAGAAGTTGGCGGTAGACTATCAGGTGTAAGACTGTCTACAACTCGTTCATGTAAATTGGGGGCTAAGTGATCGAATGAAACAACATCATCTACTCCAAGCAATTCGGTAAATAAAGCAATCAGTTGATTATCATCAAGTCTCACAAAATTAATGTCCGTTCATAACTTTTTAAAATAGGCGTTTACCACCATCAGGGCGAATCGTATTCCAATTAGTTTTAGCTTGGGCTAATTGCTCTTCAGAGATCTTAGCGCCTTTTAAATCAGCGCCGCACAGATTTGTTCCATTTAAATTTGCTTGACTTAAATAAGCTCCTTTCAAATTAGCCCCGCTTAAATTTGCCCCCGACAAATCCGCTTTACTCATATAAGCTGATTGAAGATTTGCTTCACGTAAATCAGCTAAAACCATCGAAGCACTACCCAAATCACACTTAATCAAGATGGCACGGTGCATCTTAGCTTCGCGGAGATTAGCGCTATTTAACTTAGCTTGTGATAGATTAGCGCCTTGAAAGCTCGCCCCCGTAAGATCGCTATGACAAAAATCAGCCTCAAATAACTTAGAGCGACTCATGACAATCCCTGGCAGAGTTGCACTTCCAAAAGCTGCCTTAGAGTAATCTTGATTCGTAAAGTTACGCTTACCTTGATTGTATTCAACAATAACTCTGCGTCCACCTTTAAGTTCACTAGTAATGCGACTGGCCGAACCCGATGTCAACATACCACTATTATCAAACTGGATTCCCTGATTATTGCCATATTTCTGAGATTGAATGCGTGAGTTAGGTATCTGCGTCGCAGGCCTCACAGTCACAGAGGAAGGGGCTTTAGGTGGTTCATCAGGAATGCCGCCAGATTCTAAGGCTCGTAAAGCTTCTTCAGCCGAGCGAAATCTCATTGATACTGACTGCTGAAGCAATTTCTCAAAAACTACTCTCAGGCGATCGCTCAGGTTGACTTGTGATTTCCAATTAATTTCACCTGAATATGGATCGTGGGGTAAGTCCTTAGGAGATCGACCTGTCATCAGATACAGACAACTCATAGCCGTCGCATACAAATCGCTAGAGTAAACAGGTCTCATTGCCATCTGCTCAGGTGGAGCGAAGCCAGGTGTGCCAATCGCAAAATTAGTTAACAAACCACTAGGATCATCTTCAGCCGATGGTTTATTAATTTGGCTAGACACCGCACCAAAATCAATTAATACTAATTGCCCATCTTGTTTGCGTCGCATGATGTTAGCGGGCTTAATATCACGATGAATTACCCCATTGTCATGCATAAATCCAAGAGCTGGAAAGATTTCTGCGAGAATTTTCCTGATTTCAATTTCGTTAAATGCCCCGCGCCTCTCAAATTCTTGCTTTAAAGTTTCACCATCGACAAATTCTTGAACTAAATAAAAATTACCATCTTCTTCAAAATAATCCAGTAAACGGGGAATCTGTGGATGGCTACCGATTTTACCAAGTGTAAAAGCTTCGCGCTCAAATAACTCCCGCGCCATTTTCATTACACTGGGAGATTGGGTATTTGGGCGCAACTGCTTGACCACACAGGAAGGGAATCCTGGCAAGCCTTCATCAGCAGCAAGAAATGTTGCGCCAAATCCACCTTTACCTAGGGGACGAGCGGCTCGGTAGCGATTTCGCAGCTTTAAATTAGAACCACAAGCCGCGCAAGTAATGGCAAATGGTTCATTATTCGGATTAGCACAGTTTGGATTAACGCAATAACTCACGGTTGATCGAAAGCCCAGATGATGGTTGATCAAATCAAGTTGTAGGCATGTTAACAGTTTAATATGTCACTTACCTACGGATACTCATAGCTTAAATCAAAAATAAACTAAGTATATTTGTGATTAACTCTAGCAAACAAATCTAAAAATCGTCGTTATTTGATACATCATTTTTAGTGTATGAAGAAGGACGGCTTGATGGTCTACGTCTTCGTCCTGATGTGGCAGCAGTATCTTTAGGAAATTCGCCATAGTTATCAGCTTCACTATTCCGATTCCGAGGGCGTTCTCCATTTATATTATCATCGCTAGGTCTTGGGCGACGCTTTGGACTGACAGGACGAATATCACTTTCGTCGATATCAATTACTGAGTCATTACTATTAGAATCATTACTACTCCTTTTAGGACGACGAGATCGACGATTATCTGTAGTATCTCCACGCAGCTCGCTTGCTTCAGCGCTGTTAGCAATAGAGCCTCTCATTCGACGTGATGGGTCACGATCGCGACGAGGAGCAATTTCACGAGTTGGATCAATCTCAACGCGATAGTCAGAGCCGATAGGTTCTTCGTCATCAACAAGAGGGCTAGAAGGTGCTCTTCGGGCTTGGTTTGCTAGAGCTTGGCGCAGTACTAAAGACTCTACAGCAAACCATCCTGCAAAGCCCACGACTAAAACTTGGGCTAATTGCGTTGTAATTTCCATCCGAAAATTAAAAGCTAGCAAGATAATGCCGTATACCAAGGCGATCGCCGAGAAAAAAATATCATGGTCGCGGGCTAGTTCAGGTCGAAAGTTTCGCACAAAATATAAACCCACGCCTCCTAAAGCGGCAACAATTGCCAAAAGAATCATTAGCGGGTTGCCACCGATGTTGATCATGGCTCTATATTTCTCCTAAATACCTGCATTTTTTGGTCTCAAACACTAAATGTATAAGCAAGCATTGTTTGGGACAGTCTTTGTTCATCAGTATAACAATACAGCGCTTTGCCTTGATGCAAATTTCTCAAAATCCAAAATATCAAAAGGCGGCGCAATGCGCCGCCTTTTGATATTTTGGATTTTGATTAACCTTTACGAATAATGCGATCTTTTTGGCTAACTATCAGAACGGCTGCGAAAATCAGTCCAAGAACCACACCACCTGCGACAAGGCTACCTAGAAAATTAGTTAATGATTGTGTCATATAGATATGTAGGTAAAGTTTTGATATTACAAGTTAATTTCTTAACATAATTTTAGCTTACAGCGCTTTGCGCTTACTTAAAAACCAGAAATATTTTTGAAAGTGGCGC
>JBJTVM010000649.1:0-21043 GCA_046081205.1 Pseudanabaena sp.
TCACTGTGGGATCAATTTTGCAACTGGATCACCAGCACCGACAACCGCCTATATGTAGGCTGGTTCGGCGTAATCATGATCCCTTGCTTACTCGCAGCGACCATTTGCTTCGTAATCGCCTTCATCGCAGCACCACCCGTAGACATCGACGGTATCCGTGAGCCAGTAGCAGGTAGCTTGCTATTCGGCAACAACATGATTTCTGGCGCAGTTGTACCATCCTCCAACGCAATTGGCCTGCACTTTTACCCCATTTGGGAAGCAGATAGCCTCGACGAATGGCTATACAACGGTGGACCATACCAATTGGTAATTTTCCACTTCTTGCTCGGCGTATTCTGCTACATGGGACGTGAATGGGAACTCTCCTACCGTCTCGGTATGCGTCCATGGATCGCAGTAGCATACTCAGCACCAGTAGCAGCAGCAACCGCAGTATTCTTGATCTACCCAATTGGACAAGGTTCATTCTCTGACGGTATGCCTTTGGGTATCTCTGGAACATTCAACTTCATGATCGTATTCCAAGCAGAGCACAACATCTTGATGCACCCCTTCCACATGTTGGGAGTAGCAGGAGTATTCGGCGGTTCATTGTTCAGTGCAATGCACGGTTCATTGGTAACCTCCAGCCTGATTCGTGAGACCACCGAAAACGAAAGTCAAAACGCAGGTTACAAGTTTGGACAAGAAGAAGAAACCTACAACATCGTTGCAGCACACGGATACTTCGGACGCTTGATTTTCCAATATGCCAGCTTCAACAACAGCCGTAGCTTGCACTTCTTCTTGGCATTGTGGCCAGTAGTTGGAATTTGGTTCACCGCATTGGGCGTAAGCACGATGGCATTCAACTTGAACGGATTCAACTTCAATCAATCTATTTCTGACAGCCAAGGACGAGTAGTACCAAGCTGGGCAGACGTAATCAACCGCGCAAACTTGGGTATGGAAGTAATGCACGAGCGCAATGCTCACAACTTCCCACTCGATTTGGCTGCTGTTGATGTAGCACCAGTAGCAATGTCTGCTCCTACTATCAACGGTTAATTTCTAGCCTAGTCTAGTCATCTCGAAACAAAGAAAGCCTCTCCTTACGGAAGGGCTTTCTTTGTTTCGATTAGGTTCGCAAATAATACCACTATAGATATAGCCATTTGCAGCATGCTAAGCACGCCGCAAATGGCTATATCGAACTCACGTTAAATTAGGTTAAACCATCAACTTGTTAAAAAAGCCACGCTTCGCGTGGCTTTTTTAACAAGTTGAGGGTTGATTTTCATGACACCCGACAAAACTGCCCTGAATGCAATTTTATTTCTCCAAAATCTGGAATCCATGCCGCCCAGTGTTCATCAGGATATTGACACATCAACAATGCTTCATCGTAACAACTACGAGTTGGCGGTTCTAACAAAGTTACCCATGTGGAGGGCAAAGGAGTAAGGCAATGAGGAAAAGAATTTTGCCGAATATTCTTAGTAATTTTGGCTTTATGTTGACGTGTAGTGGTTTTCATAGCTTTAATTTCTGAAATTTATCGATTAACTTCATCAAAAGGAACCAAATTTTTTATGGCACACTTTGCTGCTCCATAAAAAATCAACTACTTATTTTTCTGTATGTGCCTCAACGATATTTTCAACAAGTCTCTTGGAACTTGTTTGATCAGTAGTTTCTGTACGTTTAGTAAACAAAGTATGTCATGAAATTGTTATATACAGTTTTTTTGTATCAAAAGACACAGAAATATTATTAAAAGTTAAAAATTTAACCCAAAATACAGAGGCTTTGAAAGCGAGGTCTCTCTATTTTGAGTTTTTACAAAGTATGGGCAGTGTTTTTGATCGAAATAGGGTTTTCTTAGTGGCAAAATACGGTTAGAATCTTGCCCTAGTTTGTGAATTTCTGGTGGACTGAATGCGCGATCGCCATTACTGGCAAATAACTAGCAAACCCTGGTGGATATACTTGGGCATGATGATTGTAGCGATCGCATTCATCTGCTGCTTGACTTTAGGTCAGGGATTACCAGCGCAAGCCCAATCTGTGGAAGAGCTAAAAAACTATCAAAACTTTGTCGATCAACAGCGTCAAATCATCCAGAAGCAACAGGAACAAATTAACGCACTCACTAAACCTGCTCAGTCTCGTCTCGATGCTTTAAGAAAAAATGTACGGGTAACTGATACTCAAATTAAAGACAACGAGAAAAAAATTCGTCAGGCAAGGGATCAGCTCCAAAAACTTAGCACTAGACTGCAAGAACTAGAATATGACCTAAATAAGAAGCGAGACGCTACTACGGCGCGGTTGCGCTATTTGCAAAGACAACAACTACAGCGTTGGTGGGTAACTCTGCTCAGTAGTCAAGACCTGAACCAATTTGCTGATCGCCGTCGGCAAATTGAACGTATCTACGCTAGAGATCGGAAGCTACTTGCCGATTTGACCCAAAGATCCAATCAGGTTGAAAAGCAGCGTAATCAAATGACTGCTCAAAGAAATGAGGTCGAACTGCTAACCCAAAAGCTGAAATACCAAAAAGCGAATATTGAAGCTGAGGTGGTCGCGCAACAAAATATGATCGAACGACTAAAGAGCGATAATCAAGCCTTATCTCAAGCGGAAGATCGGCTTGCAGAAGATTCGCGTCGTTTGTCGCAAATTATTTTGGCAAAAGTCCAGCCCTATGATGGACTGATTCTTCCTCCTGGGACTGGACAACTGATGTACCCTACGATTGGGCCAGTGACTAGTAACTTTGGCTGGCGCACACATCCAATTTTGGGTACTGAGCGGTTTCACGCAGGTATCGATTTTGGTGCTGATTATGGGAGTCTGATCTATGCCAGTGAGCAAGGTCGAGTGATTTTTGCTGATTGGTATGGCGGTTATGGATTGGCAGTGATTATTGATCATGGCAATGGCATGACTACGCTTTACGCCCATTGCAGTGAGCTATATGTTAAAGATGGCGATGTTGTTGTTAAAGGACAACCGATCTCTGCTGTTGGTTCGACTGGTTTTTCAACAGGTCCACATTTGCACTTTGAGTTGCGGGCTAATGGTGAGCCTATTGATCCCGCTGCATATTTATAAAATCCCATAAAAAAAGACGGTGCTTAGCACCGTCTTTTTTTTACCAAACATCTGGCAAAATTGCGTCTTGAAAGTCAGTAGTTTCAGTACTTGCGCCACTAAAATTGGCTTTACTGAGATTAGCACTAGTAAACTCAGCCCTATTGAGATCGGCGCGACTTAAATCAGCTCCAGTAAAATAGGCTTCGCTACAATTTGTCCCGCGTAGATCCGCTCCTATGAGATCGCAGCCACAGAGATTAGCTCGATAAAGATTTGCGCCAATTAAATCTGCCCTAGATAGATTGGACTCACTTAAATCAATATCTACTAAAGTTGCGCCAATCAGGTCTGTACCAACCAATGTCGAAACATTGAGATTGCTATGGGAGAGATCGGCTTCGCTCAAATTAGCACGACTAAAATCAGTACCTGCAAGATTAGCTTCCCTGATCTCAGCTCGACTTAAATTTGAACCAATGAGAATTGCGCCAACCATGCTAGATCCTTTCAAGCTAGACATATTCAGCTTAGTGGTTGATAGGTCTGCGAGATCAAGTTTAGCTAAACGCAAATTTGAGCCACGCAGATCTGCACCACTCAAATTTGCTTGGCTCAGATTAGCTTCACTTAGACAAACCATACTCAGATGTGCGGAACTTAGATTTGCATGGTTGAGATCTATCCCTCTAAGATTTGCCATGCTTAAGTCAGCACCGCGCAAGTTTGCCGATATCAGATTTACTTCATGTAATTTTGCCCCACGCAAATTAACCATACTCAGGTCAATACCTGTCAGGTTGAGTCCCTCTAGCTGAATTCCACTAAGATCAATGCCGCGCATATCAGGAGAGGCTTCGCGCCACTTGTTCCATGTATCCACGCCTTGATGAAGCAGTTTTATAAATTCTTCTTTCGCCACAGTTACTTTTACTCGTACAGTTAGTACAGTTTTACTTTTACAACTTGTTTTGTAATGGCTACTTTTGTAATGGCTACAAAGCAAGCATTAAAAAATAAGTTGTAAACATTAATACTTTCGTTCTTGGGGGGTAAAACGATCGCGATCAAGCAATTGTAAACTCATATCAACTGCACGATCGCTAGTCTTTACATTACCACTTTCCAGATATCCGAGGGTATGTTTGAGATAATTCGCATCATCACGTTGAGGATAGTCTTCACGGGAATGTGCGCCACGACTCTCTTGACGTGATAAAGCACTAGACATAATGATTTCGCCCACCGTGAGCAAGCTCCTTAATTCGATCGCCTGCATGAGTTCCATATTAAATACAGAACTGTGATCATCCACTAGCAAGTCATGGTTGTAGCGATCGCGGATAGTTTGTAATTTTTTTAGTCCATCTTTTAAGCGTTGGTCATCCCGAAAAATGCCGCAATGCTCAGTCATTGTGTCTTGCAATTGTTGGCGAATATCAGCAATGCGCGAATTACCTTGTTTCGACAATACCCCTTTTAGCTTAGCTTCAGCCTCAACGAGATAAGGACGAGGATCAACCTTGGGCATATGGCGATCGCTGACATATGCACCTAGTTTTTCTCCCGCCCGTTTGCCAAAGACTACGCATTCTAATAGCGAATTTGCCCCTAAACGGTTTGCACCATGCACAGATACACAGGCACATTCACCAGCCGCAAAAAAACCTGCGATCGCTTTGCTATCTGTCCCAATTACTTGACAGTCAATATTAGTAGGAATGCCGCCCATGGAGTAATGTACGGTTGGACGGACGGGTAGGGGATGATCGATGCAGTCCACACCTGCTAGGCGTAAACCTTCTTCACGGGCAAAGGGAATCCGACTTAAAATTTTCTCTTTCCCTAAATGACGCACATCTAAATGCACGTAGTTACCGCCATTGATGCCACGGCCTTCCATAATTTCACAGGCAATATTGCGCGAAGTAATATCACGAGGTGAGAGTTCCATCCGATTTTTGCTGATCGGATAATTTGCCATGAAGCGATCGCCTAAATCATTAATTAAATAAGCCCCTTCCCCACGCACTGCCTCAGAAATTAGTACTCCCACAGGATATAGTCCCGTAGGATGGAACTGCACAAATTCCATATCTTGCAATGGCAAGCCAATATTGGCTGTCAAGCATAAGCCATCACCCGTTGAAGCTAAATCATTAGAAGTAGTATTAAAAACCCGTCCATAGCCACCTGTGGCAAGCAGTACAGCTTTGGCACAAAATACTTCAATTTCCGAAGTTTCCAAACTATAAGCGACAACACCTTTTACTTCTCTTCCATTTGTACCATCTTCATAAATTAACTGCATGACATACCATTCTTGATAAATCTTGCCACCCAATCGTTTGAGATTCATTACTAATTCGTGCAGAATGGCGTGACCAGTTTTGTCAGCAGCATAACAAGCACGACTGAAGGTATGCCCACCAAAGGGACGTTGAGCGATTCGTCCATCTTCAGCACGGGAGAATAAAACTCCTAAATGTTCTAAATCAATAATTACTTCAGGTGCTGATTGGGTCAAAACCTGTACGGCATTTTGATCGGCAAGGTAATCCGATCCTTTGATGGTGTCGAAGGCATGGGTGAGCCAATCGTCATTATCAACATTTTTTAGGGATGCAGCAATGCCACCTTGCGCCGCGACGGAGTGCGATCGAATTGGATGTACCTTAGAAATGAGTCCCACTCTGAGATTGGGATAATTTTGAGCGACAGCTAGCGCGGCTCTAGAACCTGCTAATCCGCCACCAATAATCAATACATCATGCTCAATCATCAAACTCAATCCTTCCTATGCAGATTCTAAAATTTTAACGCCGATATCGCGATCGCCTAAACAAACCAACAAAGATTTATGAAAGTGTAGCGAAGCCTCACTTTCATAAATCTTTGGTTTTGAGATTGCGTGCAAAGTGCTGTAATACCAAAGTACAAAATGGCGCAGCTATTTTGTACTTTGGTATTACAGGGTTTGGTTTTTAATTCACAGAAGTGTGGCGACATTTCTGTAAATTTGCGTCGCGCGAAGCGAGGCGCAAATGGCGCAAAACGGTAGAAATTGCGGAGCGATTTTTACCGTTTTGCACGTTCGTCGAACTGACGTTAAATAATATTGCTAAACTTTGATGCATTGCCATTTTTTCATATTGTCTTTTAGCTCATGCCATTTTCCTCAGTAATTCGTTCATTAATCCGATCGCCTCTCACTGATGAACTAGAAAGTAAACTGTTGCGATCGCATCAACTTACACTTTCAGGTTTATCGCGAGTTGGGAAAGGGCTGGTTAGTTCGACCCTGAGCCAAAAGCAGAAACGACTAATGTTAGTTATTGCTGCCACGCTTGAGGAAGCAGGACGATGGTCGGTGCAACTAGAAACAATGGGTTGGCAGACCGTACATTTTTATCCCACTTCTGATGCCCTGCCATACGAATCCTATGCACCTGAGTCGGAAGTCGTTTGGGGACAAATGCAGATTTTGGCTGATTTAGCCAACTGGGATAAGAGGGAAGGAGAACAGAAAAAAGTAGCGATCGTCGCAACTGATCGCTCACTCCAACCACATTTACCCAGTCCTGAAGATTTTAAAGAATATTGCTTATCCTTAGAAGTTGGCACAGAGATTACGCTGAAGGATATGTCAAAGAACCTGACTATGATGGGCTATGAGCATACATCAATGGTTGAGACAGAAGGACAATGGGGAAGACGTGGCGATATTATTGATATTTTTCCAGTTTCTAGTGAAATGCCCGTGCGGATTGATTGGTTTGGCGATGAAATAGAACGAATTCGCGAATTTGAGCCTTCCACCCAAAGACCACTCGATAGCATTCCCTCGGTGATGCTAACTCCGATTAGCTATGGACATATTTTAGGCAACCCACCAGCAAATGATGGCGATCAAGAAGATGAATTTACTGTTCAAGGCTTTGCTGTCCATCCCAATTCTACAGCTTCTCTATTAGACTATTTGCCGACTTCAGAGAACTGCTTGGTAGTAATTGACGAAATCGATCAATGTAAAGCGCATTGCGATCGCTGGTACGAATCTGCCGCAGAAATTTCTCCCCTCTCCCAAGGCACGAGAGATAGGAGTGAGGGAAAACTCCATCGCTCCTTTGCTGAATGTCTAGAACAAATCACCAAATTTGATCGCCTTGAATTATTTGAACTAGGCGAAGAAAATCGCGGTGTGAATATGTCTAGTCGTTCAATTCCTGCAATCCCCCATCAGTTCGGTAAAATCGCCCAAACTATCCGTGACTACCGCGAACAGAAGTATAAAATCATTCTCATCTCTGCCCAACCATCCCGCACAGTAGCACTACTACAAGAGCATGATTGCCAAGCCCAATTTATTCCCAATGTTAGGGATTATCCTGCGATCGACAAAACCCATAACCTCCGCATTGCCGTTGCTTTAAAATATTCTGGCATTGCTGAAATCCAAGGTTTTGTGCTGCCTACTTATCGCATTGTGGTGATCAGCGATCGCGAGTTTTTTGGACAACATGCTTTGGGTACTCCCAACTATGTTCGCAAACGTCGTAGGGCAGTTTCTAAACAAGTTGATTTAAATAAACTCTCCGCAGGGGATTACGTTGTTCACAAAAATCATGGTGTAGGTCAGTTTATCAAATTAGAAAAATTGACAGTCAATAATGAAACTCGCGAATACCTAGTCCTCAAATATGCCGATGGCTTGCTGCGCGTCGTCGTCGATCAGATGTCGATTTTATCTCGTTATCGTGGCATGAATGAGGGCAAGCCCGAACTTCACAAAATGACTGGTAAAGCATGGGCAAACACTACTGCTAAAGCCAAAAAAGCGATTAAAAAAATTGCCTTTGATTTGCTAGAACTCTATGCTAAGCGATCGCAACAGGTGGGATATGCTTTCCCTCCCGATAATCCTTGGCAACAGGAAATGGAAGATTCTTTCCCTTATCAAGCGACCCCCGATCAATTGAAAGCAACTCAGGATGTCAAGCAAGACATGGAAAGTTCGCGCCCAATGGATCGGCTTGTCTGTGGCGATGTGGGTTTTGGCAAAACCGAAGTTGCGATTCGGACAATTTTTAAAGCCATCACAACTGGCAAACAAGCAGCTCTACTAGTACCGACCACGATTCTCGCGCAGCAGCATTACCACAGTTTACAAGAACGCTATGCTGCTTATCCTGTCAATATTGCACTACTTAATCGCTTCCGCACCACATCTGAGAAAAAAGAAATTTTTCGCAAGCTGAAAACTGGGGAACTGGATATTGTTGTCGGTACGCACCAACTGTTATCTAAAGATGTGGAATTTAAAGATTTAGGACTGTTAGTCATTGATGAAGAGCAGCGCTTTGGAGTTGCCCAGAAAGAGAAAATCAAAACTATGAAAACGGAAGTTGATGTTCTTACCCTATCAGCGACCCCAATTCCTAGAACCCTATATATGGCTATGTCTGGGGTACGCGAAATGAGCCTAATTACCACACCGCCACCATCAAGGCGATCAATTATGACGCACTTATCGCGTTATAACCTTGAGCTAGTTCGTACTGCGATTCGGCAAGAACTAGATCGCGGCGGGCAGATTTTCTATGTGGTGTCGCGCATTGATGATATTGAGGAAGTTTCGGCGCGAGTCCATGAAATGTTGCCATCGTTACGCATGGCGATCGCTCACGGACAGATGCCCGAATCAGAACTAGAAGCCACGATGCTCAGTTTCAACAGTGGCGAAGCCGACATGATGATCTGCACCACGATTATTGAATCAGGGCTAGACATTCCCCGCGTGAATACAATCATTATTGAAGATGCTCAAAGATTTGGACTCGCACAGCTTTATCAATTGCGCGGTCGGGTTGGTCGGGCTGGAATTCAAGCCCATGCATGGTTGTTTTATCAGGAAAAAGGTGAACTTACCGATGTTGCTCGCAAGCGCCTCAAAGCAATTCAAGAATTTACCCACCTTGGTTCAGGCTATCAGTTAGCAATGCGTGATATGGAAATTCGTGGCGTAGGTAATCTCTTAGGGGCAGAGCAGTCAGGTCAGATCAACACGATTGGCTTTGATTTATACATGGAGATGTTGCAAGAGGCGATCGCGGAAATACGCGGCTCGGAAATCCCTGAAGTCGATGATACGCAGGTGGATCTCCCTATCACTGCTTTTATTCCAGCCGAATATATTCCCAACAGCGATCGCAAGATGAGTGCATACCGTGCTGTTGCTTCTGTTACATCACGTCGAGAACTCTCCCAAATCATCGAAGAGTGGAAAGACTGTTATGGCAATATCCCCGCTCCTGCCATGCAGCTTATTAAAGTTATGGAATTGAAACTGATTGCCAAGCGAATCGGATTCTCAAGGATTAAACCAGAAGGGAAGCAACATGTTGTCCTAGAGTCTAAAATGGAGGAACCAGCGTGGAAACTCTTGCATGAGCATTTACCTAGCCATTTGCGATCGCGCTTTGTTTATAGTCAAGGTAATGTCACCGTGCGAGGCTTAGGCACACTATCCCATGAAAAACAACTTGATAGTCTGATTGAATGGTTAGACATTATGCACCTTGCAAAAGACAAAGCTTAGGGTTTTGCGATTTCATAAAACGAGCCATTTGCGGCTTGCTCCACACGCCGCAAATGGCTATTTAGTTGATGACGATTATGCAAAGTGCGATCGCAGTGAGTGGTTGCCTGAGTTAGATATCGAGCATTTAGAGGAATGTCTATTAATCGAGTCACAATTAGATTCTATTTTGGCATTTCAGCAAAAGTATCAAATTAATTAAATTGCGATCAATCTTTTTTTGATGATCATTGGTGGATTGAGTTTCAATACTGTTCGGGTAAGTTTTTCATTGACCTTGAACAAATTAATTTTTAGTTCAGCAGATTACTCAGCAGTTAAGATTTTGGCGATCGCTCTGTTTTTGTTGATTTAGGTGGTTGAGCTTTTTTTGCTGAGAGTTTTTGGAGTTTTTGGATTTCTTTGAGGCTTAGTCCTGTGAATTGGGAGACTAAGTCCACAGAAATGTTGGAGCGCATCATGTTGATAGCGATTTGTCGTGCAGTTTCAGCTTTGCCTTCAGCTTTGCCTTCAGCTTTGCCCTTAGCTAAACCTTTAGCCTCGCCTTCGGCTATACCTTCAGCCTTGCCTGCTAGTAGAATTTCTTGATAAATGACTGATTCTTTCATGATTTCGCTCCTTAAAAGTCTTTGGATGATTTCTTTATTTAGGGCTATACCCGCGATATTATAGCGGTCGATGCGGCGACGTTGCTTTGTACTTGTTTATCGCTAATTTGTTCAATTTGCTGGGCAACTTGTCTTAAGGTTTCTTCGGGGTTTTTAGTTTGTGAGAGGGCGGCAAAGGGGAATAGTCCTTGATACCGCTGAAATATCGCTGTTGGCTGTTCCCATAGTCTGATGACGTTAAATTCATAATTCAGTGTGCCAATATTAAATGTGCTTTGATGAACTAAGTTGGATTGACTGGGGCTGAGGTAAATAACCACTTGGTATACCTGCTTTTCAGGAAATTTGCGATATAGCCTAAGCCGATAGTCGGTCATGCGAAAGGGGATATTTTGATTTGGCTCGGTCTGAAATTCGATATGCAGAATGATTTCGGTTGATTCGAGAAATATCACGGAGTCGGCGCGAATTGGTTCGACTGATAGTTCCGATGGTTCGATTTTGGTTAAGGCGATCGCTTCGCCTAATATCCAACTGGCGAAGTCTGTGGAAAAGGTCTCGGCTAAGAATTTACAAATATTATCGATCATTTTGGGATTCTATCATTTACTGTTCGCCTACTCATTGCTAGAAAAGCGCTCTCTCTCAAACAACAAGCTCCTGATCGCCTAAAATATCATCTTAAGAGCGTAACTACTCAGGCTTAAAAAACACGGATTTTTTTGAGTTGTTTCCTTCTTTCTCCTTTCGTGAATAGTGCAGGCTAATACCAAAACAAAAAAAGCGGCTCTTAGAGCCGCTTTTTTCTACATTTTTGCAAGTTCGAGCATTGTCTTCAATACAGAATCAGGATTAAGACTGATTGAATCAATACCTTGCTCAACAAGGAACTTAGCAAACTCAGGATAATCACTAGGAGCTTGACCACAAATACCGATCTTGCGGTGATTTGCCTTAGCCCTTTGAATTACTGTGCGAACCATTGACTTAACTGCTTCATTGCGTTCATCAAAGATATGGGCAACAAGAGATGAGTCACGATCTAAGCCAAGAGTCAACTGGGTAAGGTCATTGGAACCGATGGAGAAGCCATCGAAGACTTGGGAGAACTCATCCGCCAAGATCACGTTACTAGGGATTTCACACATCACATAGACTTCCAAACCATTTTCGCCACGTTTCAAGCCATGTTTTTCCATTTCTGCAAGCACCTTGCGACCTTCTTCAGGCGTGCGACAGAAAGGAATCATCGGAATCACGTTGGTTAAGCCCATGTCATCGCGGACACGCTTGAGGGCTTGACATTCTAGACCATAGGCTTCGCGATATTTCGGATCGTAGTAGCGAGATGCACCACGCCAGCCGATCATCGGATTTTCTTCCGTAGGTTCAAAGGCTCGTCCACCGAGTAAGTTAGCGTACTCATTGCTCTTGAAGTCAGACATTCGCACTACGACAGGCTTGGGATAAAAGGCGGCAGCGATCGTGCCGATACCATGAGCCAGCTTATCTACAAAGAAGTCAGCCTTGTTTTTATAGCGGGCTGTCAGTTGCGAGATTTCCCATTTAGCCGCCTTGTCTTCGAGGGTATCAAAATTCATCAAGGCGAGAGGGTGTGCCTTGATGTGGTTTGCGATGATGAACTCCATACGGGCTAAGCCAACGCCATCGCAGGGAATGGAAGATAAGCCAAATGCTTCTTCGGGGTTGCCCACATTCATCAAGATTTTGGTAGAAAGTGTAGGCAAGTTATCAAGGGAAGTTTCGATTACTTCAAAGGGAACTAGCCCTGCATAAACCTTGCCTTCTTCACCTTCAGCACAGGAAATCGTGACTTCCTGACCAGTTTTGAGAACGCCTGTGGCATTGCCGCAACCAACGATCGCCGGAATACCCATTTCTCGCGCAATGATGGCAGCGTGGCAGGTACGTCCACCTTGGTTGGTGACGATCGCACTAGCCTTTTTCATGATTGGCTCCCAGTCAGGGTCAGTCTTGTTGGTGACTAGCACTTGCCCTGTTTGGAAATCTTCGATGTTATGGACTTCTAAAATGACATTCGCTTTGCCTTGACCAATCATCTCGCCCACAGCCCGACCCGTAATCAGCACATCACTGGAACCATTCAGCTTGTAGTTCTTGAGAATGTTGGCTGACTTTTGGGACTGCACGGTTTCAGGTCTTGCCTGCACGATGAACAATTCTCCTGTGCGTCCATCTTTTGCCCATTCAATATCCATCGGTGACAGCTTGCCGCGTACTTCTGAATAGTGATCTTCGATGATGCAAGCCCATTCTGCGAGTTTGAGAATCTCGTCATCAGTAATCGCAAACTTGACTCGCTCAGACACTGGAACAGGAATATTCTTGGTCAGCTTACCGCCGCCTAGGTCATAGACCATCTTGATTTCTTTTGTACCGAGGCGCTTTTCAAGAATGGGACGGAAGCCTTGTTTGAGAGTGGGTTTAAAAACGAAATACTCATCGGGGTTGACTGCGCCCTGCACCACGTTTTCACCCAAGCCATAGGCGGCGGTGATTAATGCTGCGTTTTTAAAGCCTGTTTCCGTATCAATGGAAAACATCACACCAGATGCGGCAAGATCAGAACGTACCATTTTTTGGACACCAACAGAAAGAGCGATGTCAAAATGATCAAAACCGTTAATGGTGCGGTAGGAAATGGCGCGATCGGTGAATAGTGACGCAAAGCAGCGATGGCAAGCATCAACCACTTCATTCGTACCATAGACATTGAGATAGGTTTCCTGTTGTCCTGCGAAGCTGGCATCGGGTAAGTCTTCGGCGGTGGCACTGGATCGGACGGCTACATCAGATTCCTTGCCACATTCGTAGCAATCGCATAGCTTCTGATAGGACATGGCGATCGCCATTTGCAGATCGTCGGGAAATGGCGTGCTGAGGACTAAAGCGCGAGCCATGCGACCGCGATCGCGCAGGTTATTCATGTCTTCAATGTCTAGATCGGCAAAGAGTTCACGCAGTTTTGCTTCGAGTCCAGCTTTCTCAATGAAATGACGAAAAGCATAGGCAGTGGTCGCAAATCCATTGGGAACATTTATCCCCTTAGGTTGAAGTTGGCGAATCATTTCTCCAAGAGATGCATTTTTCCCACCCACAAGTGGAATATCCACAATTCCTGCTTTTTCAAACCAAAGGATTAATGCTTGCTCTTTAGGAACATTTCTAGATGTTTCTGAGGCTAAAGTTGAGTTAGTCATAATGATTTAACTCCCTAACCAAATCAATGATTAGATCAATGCATAGATTGTATTTGAAGCCTTAAATTTCGATTAATAGAATTTATATAAGTCCCCAATAAGGTTTCTACATTGGTATAGATAACTTATCGAAAATCTTGATACTTCTTAAGTATAACTACTGTGAAAGCACTATATTTATAAGGCATTACATTTATTCACTAAGCTTCGCAAAGATTGACATTCTCATTTTATTACGCCATTTTTTGCCATTTGCGGCGTGCGAAGCATGCCACAAATGGCTATATCGAACTCACGTTTTATTAGAAGTTATATAGGTTTCATTAGTCTAGTGAAGTAATACTAATTCACGAAAGTGTGACAACACTTTCGTGAATTAAAAACCAAACTCTGTAAGGGTTTTAAAAACACAAAATGGCGTAGCCATTTTGTGTTTTGGTATAAGGGTTGGGTTCCCTACCAAAGGCGAGGAACCCAACCCTTATGCCTCGCTTGTTTGAAAAGCGCTAGAAATTACCAAAACCCGTAAAATTGCGCCCCTGCGGAGCGCAATTTTACGGGTTTTGCTTTGTAATTCTGCTTATTTGATATAGCCATTTGCGTCGTGCTTCACAAGACCCAAATGGCGGAAAACGGTAAGAAGGAAAAATTCACATACCCACTTCTGGGCATTGATGTTTTTAGCGAGTAGTAATTGTTTCTACCTTAGAAGCATCTATCCCCACTAATGGAATATTTGGAGAATCGTTAACAACGCTTACTTCTTCGTTTTCACCATAAGGAGTAGAGAAATAAAGCACTACAATTGGCAATGCTCCAACGACAATACCCAACAAAGCTGGAACGTAAAACCCTGCATTAAAGCTTAATATCAACGCAAACATAAAATTTCCTGCATACATGATTGCAGGAAAAATAATTTGCTGACGATTGAGAATTGGTTGATTGCTTGTACCCCAAATTAGTGAGGCAACGGTCATAAATACGCAACCAGTTCCAAACCAGCCAAAAAAGTTTTGATAGGGCATTCCGTAGAATTCACCTGCTTGATGCCATTCCCAGAAAGGATAAGGGGTTTGGCTCATCGCGGGATCAAGTACAAAGTCCCATGAGGTCAGCATTAAAGCACCCAAGGCGATCGCCGCAATTCTATAGCCCCAGCCTGTGCCGAAGCGCATCAACGTTGCTGATACTAAGAATGCAGAGAATCCCATGTAAAACCACGATAGGGGAATTGTAAAAGGTACTAAATCTGCAATTTTGTAGCCTAACCCACTGAGATAAGCATAAGCACCAAAAGGAAAGCCAGTACTTGTTCCTAGTAATTCACTACTTAAGGAAAGCCCGATCGCAGGAATGCAAAATGCAAGTGTACGGTTAAGACCGATAGTTTGCTTACCATAGAGAAAAGCGGCGATCGCGCCAAAAATCATGTAGGATGCACCGCCATTTTGCATTCCCCATGAAAAGACTTGCAAACCAGCTTCAGATAAACTTTCAATAAACTCGGTATTTGGCAGTACGAAAATCAAGCCAAATAAACCAAACACCATTGAAGCTAGGTGCATTCCTAAATTAATCCATTGTGCGGGGATCGCTCTCCTCATCACGCCATTTACTCCCAGAAATAGTTGAAATTTACTTGATTAAGCTTGAATTTTGCTTTAATTTACTTAACAAAAGTATAAACTAGTATACCATTCATTTTTGAGTTTGATGTTTACAGCACTTAAAGCTACAGAATAGAGACAGGGATTAGGACTATTGGCTTATTTTGTTGTCCAAAATACTAAAAGCAATAGAGAAACGGCGATCGCAAACCACAAAAAGTTGTTGTTGCTCTCAGTATTTGGCTTCTCAAGAGGAACTTCGCGAAATGGCTTTTGAATATTGGTTGTAGTGCTGCTTTTTGCTACTGGCTTCGATTGATAACTATCAGGCGATTGTAAAATTGGCACTTCCGATACAACACCTTCAAGTTTGCTTAACTGTGGCGCAGTCAAAATTCCTAACATGTAACGAGCTGATTTCCGCACACTACTAACTGGGTGCTTTTTAAGGCTACGGCATATGGCGATCGCCTCATCTGTTTTACCATCTGCATCATAGGCATTTGCTAACCAAATTAAAATTTCACCACCTAAATTAGTTTCTAAAATGGCTAGAGCACGAGCGCGATCTAGCAAGGTGATCGCCTGTTGATAGTTGCCACTCTCAAAGTTGCTCACTCCTTTTTGATATAGCTCTGATGCTAGTTGTTCCGCACTGATTTCTTCCATCAGTAAATTGCATACCTCCATATCATTGAGATTTATACCAAAATATAAAACGGCTTAGCCATTTTATGTTTTGAAAACCCTACTGGTTTTGCTTTTTAATTCACAAAAGTGTACCGACACTTTTGTGAATTGGTATTACCATATCCTAAAAAAAGAAGCACTATCTAAACTTGAGAAAATCTCGATGTCTAATGCTTTAAAAAATCGTCTTGTAAAAATTGCTATTGGTATCTCGGTATCTTTAGTTACAGCTTATATCGGGATATCTGTAACGGCTGCACACTTTCTATCGACTCCCAAAAGAATTTTTGACCCTAAAGCCTCATCTGCTTTTAATACAATTCCACAAGATGTTCGTTTCTCATCTGCTGATGGGGTACAAATTGCAGGTTGGTTTGTTCCTTCTAAGGTCAGTAATAAGACCATTATCTTAGTCCATGGTATGAATTCTAGTCGTACATTAGAATTTGACGGTCACTTCCCTGAGTTTGGTGCAGCCCTACAGAAAGAAGGGTTTTCGGTTTTAATGATTGACTTAAGAGGTCATGGTCAAAGTGGTGATGCTCGATTTACATTTGGACTGACGGAAAGACGCGATGTTATTGGTGCTGTAAATTGGTTAAAAAGCAAAGGCTATAAGTCCAAAGATATTGGTGTATTAGGTGTTTCGATGGGTGCGGCAACAGCGATCGGAGCCGCCGCCGATGATCCTGATATAGGGGCATTAGTTGTAGATAGTGGATACGCGCAAGTTTATCCAGTGATGCAGCACAATTGGAGAAATGTTTCTGGACTTCCTGATATTTTTCTGCCATCAACGATGATGTTTGGAAGTTGGTTAACTGGATATGATCTCAATTCATCTAAGCCAGTCAATGAGATTGGACGTATTGCTCCTCGCCCAATCCTGATTATTAATGGTGTGTCTGTCCATTTATACCTGTCAATCAAGCTTATGAGCTAAAAACTGCTGTTCCTTCATCAGAATATTGGGAAACTCCTGCGGCTAAACATCCCGAAAGTTACAACACAAACCCTAAAGCTTATATAAGAAAAGTTTCTAGCTTTTTTCGTCAGGGGTTAAAGTAAAGTTTATTACTAGTGAATTAGATAGTAAATACGCTTCTACCTTAGATTGCTATCTAGCATTCGCACAGCGACCATAAAAAGCACATCTAATAGAATCATTCATTGTTGGTTGAACCATAATCCACACGACAAAGGCAAAAAATGCAATACCTGCTATGACTGATATAACAATAGGCAACCTGTTTTTGAATTTCATTGTCTGTTTTGAACAATAATTGAATAGCTAGCTTTTCACTTTTTCTCAAGAGAAAAAATATTAAGGTCAGCAATTCTAATTATAAAAATTGGTTTCATAATTAGAATTGCTGTACTGAGGTAAATTTCAATTTGTTTATGCCCTTAAAGCTTGGACTATTTGGTAATTAGCTGCTGGCAATTGATAGGTGCCTAGCTCATCGACAGTTACCCAACGGATCTCTGAGCAAGCGATCGCCTGTGGTTCGCCTGAAATATGTGTACAGTGATGCACAATCAAACTTACTCTCAGCGTTTCATATTCAAAATCGACAGTGATCAAATGATCGCCAACTTCCACATCGATCGCTAGTTCCTCTTGCAACTCACGTTTGATACATTCTGCCGCAGTCTCATGTTGCTCAATTTTGCCACCAGGGAATTCCCAATATCCAGCCAGTTCGCCTTCAGGCAAACGACGATCAATCAGAATATGTTGGCGATCGCGATCCCAGACCACACCAACACCGATACAGCGATACTTTTTCGTTGTTAGATCAGTACTTAAATTAGTCATCAATAAACTCCAGACCTTTAGCCACTGGAGTTAAACCTTTTTCAGCTAGCCATTCTGGGTTATACATTCGGCTTTGATATCGACCACCGCCATCACAGAGAATTGTGGCGATCGTATGACCTTTGCCTAGTTTTCGCGCCAACTTGACTGCACCAACGGCATTCAACGCTGCCGAACTACCAACAAACAAACCATCATGTTTTAGTAAATACTGAGCCATCTCAATGACTTGTTGGTCAGTGCCTTGAAAAGCCCCATCTAGTTTTGCTCGACTAAAGTTTGCAGTTGCTCGGTTGATGCCAATACCTTCAGTAATCGAACTACCTTCAGCCTTAAATTCGCCCGCAGTCACGTAACTATACAAGCCAGAACCAGTTGGATCAATTAAATAAGTAGCAATTTGGGGATTTTGTTCTTTAAGATAGGCTGTCACGCCGCCGATCGTTCCACCTGTGCCAGAAGCCATGACAATTCCATCCAATTCGCCACCAGTTTGATTCCAGATTTCAGGCGCAGTCGCGTAGTAATGCGCGTCAGAATTAGATAAGTTCTCAAACTGATTTGCCCAAAAAGAATTAGTAACTTCCTCTGAACGCTTTCTAGCAACGTGATAGTAATTATCAGGACTAGAAAAAGGTGCAGGATTTGTCAGTTCTACTTCAGCGCCTAAAGTCCTCAGCAAATCAATTTTCTCTTGTGATTGATTACTTGGCATCACAATTACACTGCGATAACCACGCGCATTAGCCACAAGAGCTAAGCCAATGCCAGTATTACCTGCCGTTCCTTCAACAATTGTGCCACCAGCTTTGAGGGTTCCCGCTTTTTCAGCTTCTAACACCATAAATAAAGCTGCTCGATCCTTAACGCTACCACCTGGATTTAAAAATTCAGCTTTTCCTAAAATAGTGCAGCCTGTCGCTTCTGAAAGAGACTCGATTTTAATGAGGGGCGTATTACCCACAGAGTTAGCAAAACCAATACGAATGTCGCGTGTCATGGAATATTACAAGAGATGAACTACAGCAAAGATTTACAACTAGTTGATTAACTTCAGTATATTTGGGTCTGTAATAGTTATATAGATATTTGCAAATTTGAATTTTCTGGGTTTATTTCAGTTAATCGTAAGTTATCGCAGATAAACGCACTAACTTCACCAAATCTTGAAAATTACAAATTAGCGATCGCTATATAGCAATCCTAAATAGGTTGAGGAAGCGCACACCCCTAGGGATGCGCTTCCTCAACCCTCAAAAATCCACAAATGAATTAGGATTGCGGCATGTGAATGAATGCGTTACTTATCAGGCATTTCAAAGATGCATGACAGACACTATAAGTTCTATATTATGGTAACCATATGAAATTCCTAGTTGCTATCGATGGCTCTCAAGCTAGCGAAAACGCTCTTGCAAAAGCCTTAACTTTTGCAGTTCCCCTAGAAGCCGAAATTGTTTTGTTGACTGTAGTTGAACCACTTAGTAGCTACATCCCTGAAGTCATGCTGCCCACAGGTGATTGGGTTGGTTGGCGTGGACTGCCAGATGTGGAACTGGAGCGCAAAATCTTAAGTGCAGGTCAATCTCTACTTCAAAAAGCCCAAGATACTTGTCAAGCCTCAGAGATAAAAAACCGCACTAGACTAGAGACAGGTCAGCCCCGTGATGTAATTTGCTATGTGGCAAAGGAGGAAACCCCAGACTTAGTGATTTTGGGATCGCGAGGATTGGGATCGATTGAAAGGATGATGCTAGGCAGTGTCAGTGATTATGTGATGCACCATTGTGCCTCACCAGTTTTAGTCGTGCGCTAAAATCTAAGAAGGTCTAAAAACTTTACTAGCTATAGCAGTTATCAGTTTCGGGCTTAGATGTTTGTGATGCTTTTAGACTTTCTAGACTATTTTGGAAAAGGCGTTCCCTACTACTTTGGATAGTTCTCCCAGCCGTAAAGTTCTTGTTTGTCAACATCGTACCTGTACCAAAGATGGTGCAGCTAAGGTTTTGGCAATATTGCAGCAACAAAAAATTGTCAAAGTAAGTGTAGAAGCTTGTGGTTGTTTGGGACTATGTGGCTCTGGTCCGATAGTTGTTGTATTGCCAGATAATGTCTATTACTGGCGTGTTACGCCCAAAAAAGCTCAGGCAATTATTGAAACGCACCTAATTAACAATGTAGAGATCCGCTCAATGATGCATCCTCGACTACATCCGAATAATTAGTGGTGCGCGGCAAAGTCGCTCACCACTAATTATTCAGTATTCCCTTATATATCGCTTTTCAAGCAAGCAAGGTACAAAGGTTTGTTCCCTCGACTTTGACTAGGAAACAAACCTGACTGATAAAGGCTATATAGCAAAGCAAGTTTTATAAAACCGAAGAAGTGAGCGGTGACGCTTCGCGTCGCCACTCACTTCTTCGGTTTTATGACTGAATATAGCTATAAGTACAGAAAAGCCCACGTAGAAACATGGGCAAACTTGCAAACATTAAGTGATAGAGAAAAATAAGTCCTGAAACGAAATTAATATCCGTCACTCAATTCATAATTAAAAAACCAAATTAAATTAATAAGCTCCAAATCCAGACAGAACCTTGGGAATAGTCATCAATAAAATTTTCAGGTCTGACCACAAAGTCCAGTCGCGAAGATAATTTAAATCACACTCAGTCACTGCATCTAAATCGAGCATCGTTGAGCGGGCACTTACTTGCCACGCACCAGTCACCCCTGGTAATGAATTTAATCTTCTCTTGCGATCGCCATTAATACGCAAAGCATCATACAGAGCCCAAGGACGAGGACCTACTAAACTCATTTCACCACGCAAAACATTAAAGAGTTGAGGAAGCTCATCTAGACTATACTTTCGCATCCAACGACCGACATTAGTAATTCTTGGATCGTCTTCACATTTATGGAGACCAGTTTGACCACTCATAACTAAATGATGTAGCTTATCTGCATCAGTAATCATGGTACGAAACTTGACGATTCTAAATAACTTACCACCCTCGCCAACACGCCATTGGTGAAAAAATACTGGCCCACTTGAAGTAGTAGCAATAATCACAGCTAATACAAACATAACTGGACTAAGAATTAAAAGAATAATCAGAGCTGCTAACCAATCCAAAGTCCGTTTAACAATCCTAGTGATTGGCTTTTTTATTTGTGGTAATTCGTTTGCATAGGGCAGATTTGGCACTGGTCGGTTAAGACGTGAGGCAGTGAAAGCCTCACAATGAAAGCAACTCCAGCATGGAAAGCGGTCGATGATATAACCCGATCGCCATAGCTGGAGTCTTATTCTTCTCTAAGCCCCCATGAGGACGCACCCAGTTGTGAACTAATCTTTGCACAGTGACTGCTCGTTGCAATCCTTCAGTAT
>JBJTVM010000650.1:0-5745 GCA_046081205.1 Pseudanabaena sp.
CTACTGCATCTAACTTAGAGAGAACTATTGACGGATATTGCCTTCGCAGTTCCTCTTCTTGCAAACGTTTTTGGAGTCGCTCTCGTCTCCGCTTAATCGACTGATAAATTGCCTCTGGTGAAGATGCCAAGCGACGTTGCAAGATTGCCAGCGCAAAACCAACCGTACCCTTTCGTCCTTCATTTTCTAAATCATCAGCACGATTAAACTCATCACGCACATAATCAGTCACCTGACGATAAAGACTTTCTTCTAATGGCGATAGTTGATAACTCACGGTATAAGCACGGCGCTCTGGGAATAGTGGCTTACCATCAAACTTGAGCATATCTTCTTTAACAAGGCGACGCATCAAATCGGAGACATCACTGGCATGAACTCCTTCACGAAATTTCCCCTCAAAGCGATCGCCATCCAGTAGCGCCATAAATAACTGAAAATCTTCTTCTCGGCCATTGTGAGGCGTTGCCGTCATCAGCAAAAAATGTCGAGCAACCTGTGATAACTGTTTACCTAATTTATATCGCTTAGTTTCCTTGACTTCGCCACCAAAAAAAGAGGCGGACATCTTATGCGCTTCATCGCAGACTACTAAATCCCAATCAGTCTGGGCTAGTTTTGCTTGCAAATCATCATTACGGCTGAGCTTATCAAGCCTAGCAATTGCCAAAGGCATCTCTGCAAGGGCATTTCCTGTTCTTGCAGTTTCAATGCGATCGTTTGAGAGAATTTCAAAAGGAAGATGAAACTTAGTCGATAGCTCATCCTGCCACTGCGTCGCCAAACTACCAGGGCAAACAATCAAACAACGATGTAAGTCGCCACGCATCAATAACTCACGAATCAGCAATCCTGCCATAATTGTCTTCCCCGCCCCAGGGTCATCGGCAAGTAAAAATCTCAAAGGCTGACGCGAGAGCATTTCACCATAGACTGCCGTAATCTGGTGGGGAAGTGGCTCTACTAAAGATGTATGCACAGCTAGAAGTGGATCGAACAGATGAGCTAGGTGAATTCTGTAGGCTTCTGAAACTAGTCTTAGCAAAGCGCCATCGCCATCAAAGCTCCACGGATGACCGACTTGAACAATTTCTATCTCGGACTCACGATCTCGATAGAGCAACTCGTTTCCTAATGCACCCAAAGAGTCCTTGTAGGTAATGTCAACAGCTTCAGTGCCATAACGCGAAATACTAACAATCGTGACCGTGCGATCGGGCAATATCCCTCTAAGCACCATCCCTAAAACCAATTCATCTAAATTCATATTGAAGTTACCTTGGCATCATCGGAATTATTTTGCTTATCTACCGCGATCATCATCTTGTCCTTGATAATGAAGGTGTTGCAGAGCGCCACCTTCATTTATCTGGTCTTTATGTCCTGAGCAAAACTTTTTTGGCTATAATTTTGAGGTAAGCCAATAGGTTTGCATGAGTCCTTTGCCCTTAACTTCGATCGCTCCACGCTCGACCAAATCAAACTTATGTTTGAGTAGTTCATAGGTTTCAGCAGTCACTTGGATTTTTCCAACCTCACTGTGAGACTCCATCCGACTTGCCACATTCACTGTGTCACCCCAGAGATCGTAAATAAACTTTTGCGTACCGATCACCCCTGCAATTACCGCCCCCGTATGGATACCAACCCGAACTTGTAATGGTCTACCTGTCAAATCGCGCAGTTCAGCAACTTTATCAACCATATCTAAAGCCATACAGGCGATCGCCTCCGCATGTTTCTCCTTAGGAATCGGAATACCACCCGCCACCATATAGGCATCACCAATGGTTTTAATTTTCTCTAGGCCATAGGCTTCGCAAAGCGTGTCGAACGTCGAAAAAATGAGATTGAGGAGATCCACCAAATCTTGGGGCGATAGTTCAGAAGACATTCGCGTAAAGCTCACAAGATCGGCAAAGAGGACTGTAACAGACTCAAAGCTATCCGCAATGACACCATGAAATTGCTTGAGGCGATCAGCGATCGGCTTAGGCAGAATGTTCAATAATAATTTTTCTGATTTCTCCTGCTCAGCATTGAGCGCTTCTTCCGCCATCTTGCGTTCGGTAATGTCATCTAGTACACCCAAAATCCCTATCGTTTTACCCTCTGCATCAATAATTGGGAGCTTGCTAATATCTAGCCATATTGATTTCCCAGACTTATCTGGATTGAGTTTGCGCTGAATCACATGCATTTCAGGAATATTCGATGCCATAATTTGCTGATCGTGAGTCCGAAATACATTTGCTAAATCAGGATTACCAATTAGATCGTAGTCAGTCTTGCCCACTACACTTTCTGGGGTCTCCAGTTGAGCATACATCGCCCAATTTTTATTACAGCCTCGAAACACAAGATTAGTATCTTTCCAGAAAATCTGTTGGGGGATACTATCAATAATTAATCGCAAATAGGTTTTTTGTTCTTCAAGAGCTTGCTCCGCTCTCACGCGAGCAGTAATATTTTGAAAACTCCATACTCGACCAATAATCTGATTGCCAAGCCTTTGGGGGCGGGAAAAACGTTCCAAGACTCTACCATCAACCAATTCCAACAAATCATTACTTTCACGCTCAGGATGGCGATAAATTTCCTGAGATCGCCGCATAAAGTCTTGAGGATCGAGCATCTTTTCCGATAGAAACTCTAATCTCAGGTCATGATCTGGTATCGATAAAACCTCTAACGATAGTCCAAACATATCGACAAAGCGCTGGTTATAACTATTGACATGCCCCATCCGATCCACTGCCACCACCCCATCAGCGATCGACTCAAAGGTAGCTCTTTGCAAACTTACAAACTCTTCAAGAGTAGACTCTATTCTCTTCCGTTCCGTAATATCAACCCCAATCGAGAGAATTTCCACCAATTTTCCTGAATCATCCAAAATTGGACGATTTGACCAAGATATCCATACTTGCTCTCCATCGCTACGGATATTTTGACTTTCTTGAAACATTGATATCTGATGGGCATTATACCGATCCTTCATCCAACTAAGCAAATCAGAAATAGTTGTGTCATCACTACCTTTCACAATCGTGCCACTAATATTTCTGCCCACCATTTCATCTTCCTTCTGAAAGCCAAAGAAAGTTAACCCATATTCATTAATAAATTTGATAGTACCGACCGTATTGATCCGTAAAATAATGCAATTAGCTGCCTCAACAAGGGTGCGGTATTTGATTTCACTGGTTTTCAAATCAGCAGTACGCTGTTCTACACGGATTTCCAATTCCTCTTTACTTTGAGCAAGCGCCATAAAAGAAACTTGTAACTGTTGCGCCATTTGATTGAAAGAATCCGCCAGAATTGATAGCTCTCGTACATTAGCGGTTTCGATGGGGCGGTAGGGCTGACCAGTGGCAAGATCAGCTGAGGCAGACAGATTTGCGAGCAAGTGCGAAGCATCAATTAACTTCTCTACAGGCTTCGCAATCCATTTTGATGTATAGAAGCCAGTGACGCTAGCAAAAACCAGTGCTAAAACACATAAGACAATCGTATTGCGAGTGTTGATATTAATGCGATCGCGAAAGTCTTCTTCAGATACTGCTACGATCATCAGCCAGTCTAGTCCCTGAGCATTGAGTATTCTCGTAATCTGAATATATTGAGTTGCACCTTCCCATTCCATTTGGATTTGCTGATGCTTGGGAATATCAGCAGAATTAGGGTATTTTTGTTGCAGACTTTGAAAGACTAAGCGCAGTAGAGGATTTTGGCTTTTCAGGGCATGGATACGCTGTTGTTTTTGATCTATGGAAATATAGGGGGCTTCCGAAGTTGAAGTAGCAACGATCTCCCCCGATGGCTCCAGAATAAATGCCTGACCTGTTTTAGCGATTTTTAGCTGTCTTAGAAAATCCCCTATTTGAGAGAGCGTTAAGTCGATCGCCATGACCCCGCGTAGGTTACCAGACTCACTATAAATTGGCAAAGAAGCCGTAATCCCTAAAATTGGACGTGCTACAAATGGATAAATAGGACTCCAGACTGTTTGGCGAGCCTTAACTGCTCCCTTATACCAAGGGCGATCGCGAGGATCGTAAATATTTACTTCAATTTGGTTAAGGACTTTACCAGCATTATCTAAGCGATAGATTATTTTTTGCAGTGGTGCTGCCAAATTAGGCGAAGAAGATCGATGCAACATTAAAGCATTGTCTTCTCGTCTCTCCACACCAAGAAATTGACCTTGAGGATTTGCGGCATAGAAAAAATATAAACTTTGAGCTTGGCGCATCTGCTGCCAAAATAATTTATCTAAACTATTCAAATTCTCAAAATTTAAATAGTCAGCCTTTGCCATAGCTCCATGGGCTTGTAGAATCCCTAAAGGTGCTTCAAAGTAACCACGCACATGAGCATCAATCGTATTGGTTACTTCCTGTCCAATTTGAGGAGCTAGTTCTTGAGTTGCCTCTCGTCCATTCTGTACCGATAACCATCCCGTAATTCCCACTGCTGCGATCACTTGAGTCACAAAAGGAACTATCAGCAAAATCTTTAAAGAAAGCTGGCGATCGCGGTGAGATTTGGTATCTGTACTGGCAGGAGCAGTCATACAAAAAGCTGCGTATAAAATGCTAGACAGTCCCCATAATAAAGTGATTCTCATGTAAAAGTACGAGTCTGCGCGTATTTGCTCATTTATTGCTTGAGGTTTGCTCTAATAAATGAGTAGACAAAACTAGAGACTCTAGCTAGGCGCAGCATGGGCTAGAGGCTTTAGATATGGATTTTTATTACCATCAAAATTATGTCTGAAGTTAATTCTGAAGCGATCGCCCCAAAGATCGTCGATCGTCTAAATCATATTCGGGTCAATCTGCCGCCGCAGGTAAAACTAGTTGCTGTCAGCAAATACACGACAACAGAGGCAATCCGCGCGGCTTACCATGCAGGTGTGCGTGACTTTGCCGAATCACGGGTACAGGATGCCAAAATCAAGCAAGCAGAGTTAGCAGATTTAACTGATATCACATGGCACATGATCGGATCTCTACAAAGCAACAAAGCCAAACAAGCCATTAGCCAATTTGATTGGATTCATTCGATTGATCGCCTGAGTCTCGCCGAACAATGCGATCGCCTTATATCTGAATTTGGGAAATCGCCCAAGCTGTTATTACAAGTCAAACTAGCTGAAGACCCCAATAAGTCAGGGTGGTCAGAATCGGAGCTTTTAGCAGATTTACCCAAATTAGCAAAATTACAAAATCTCAATATCGTTGGACTAATGTCAATTCTGCCCCTTGGACTAGATGAGTCCCAAGCCTATGCCGTGTTTAGCAATGTTGCTGAATTAGCAATAAAAATGAGATCGCTAGGCTGGGCAAATATCCAAGAACTATCAATGGGCATGTCCGCCGACTATGCGATCGCCATCAAAGCAGGCGCTACGATCATTCGCATTGGCAGCCAAATCTTTGCTATGTAGTTTGCCTATTAAAGTGGCGCTTCGCGCCGCCTTACAGATCTTGGATTTTTTCTGCTTGCCAGAGATGCACAAACCTGTTATAAGTTTAGCGTTCTAAACCAAATAGTTTTTCTCAATAAAGTTGAGAACTCAGCTAATCCTGATGGTAATAGTTAGAAATTATTTTCGGAAATACAATAAATTTTTCAATTTTTGTATTCTAGAATACTTTAATTTTAACCATGCAATACTGATGTCCCAAAATCAGAAATTGCCCATGAGTACTAGTAACTATTTTGATGTTATTGCTT
>JBJTVM010000651.1:0-6387 GCA_046081205.1 Pseudanabaena sp.
ACGTGGAACAAAGATCGTCATCATGTTTCCAAGTCATCTTAAAAGAGGATTTGGAGACCAAATCCCTACGTTTTATAGGTAGGGGCTTGGTCTCCAAGCCCGTTCCACGTAACATCAGTTATTAAAGCCAGCCATGCAAAGCATGGCTGGTTTTATTTACCAAATTTTCCAATCACTCCAATTGAGATTAAAAATAGAAGTGTCTGGGAATGCGATCGCGTTGTTATTTTTCACGAGCATCTGTTGTAATTGCGAAAGCTGGGGACTCACTCGCGGCAAATCTGCAACTATTTGATAGGGAAGTAGCCCTTCAGCTAGCGCAAAGGATGCAGTCGTGGCAGCAGCAGCCCCCACTGACCACTCGTAGGAATGGACACGATAACCTGCGGCAACGATGTAACTAAAGGCGATATTCTTACCAGACACGATCAGATTATCAACTTTTTGAGGAATTAGCGATCGCAACGGAATTTGTCCTGGGAAAGCAGGTCCATGACCATTACGAACTCCTGCTCTTTCCGTATTGCCAGCTTTTTCAACAGGATATTCGCTCAAGCAAGGATGAAAGTCAAGATAGTACTGAGCAATACCGATCGCATCGGGATAAATCGTCGAACGAGTGCGGCGGGAAATCTTTTGCGGCTCAGTATTATTTCTTATGGCACTAGCTGACTCTACACCTGCTAGTGCTCTCCATAAACTGCGATAGGTTTGCTCAGAGAGATTTTGGCGGTAGGTTTCAGTACTAAAATCTACTTGTGATACATCGATTTCAGACATACTGAAGCCTTCAGGATAACCGTAGGAAGGGCGACCGATAATTCTACGGGACTCGCGAATGTAGGGATATTTGGAGAGTCCATGCGAAGTTCCCATTGGCGAATCGAAGCCAGTCAGCAAACGGTGATTAGGAAAAGGCTTTTTCCAATTAGTCTTTTGTTGTGAGTCGGTTGTGCCAGCTACTAGCCAATAGTAAAAACCAAGAGCAATTTCTTCACCACTTTTGAGGGTTTCCGCCCTTAGACCTCCCATCCACCCATTTGGCTCCAACTGACCCGATCGCAATAATTGCTCTCTCGAATAAATAAGATTATCTTTGTCAGTCCCTGGACGATAATCATTACCCCAAACCCAGTTCTGCATGGAGATATCACCAGCTTTCATTAGGGAAACGCCAAAGGTATTCTTTTTCGGGTTATCAGTGGCGGCGCTCCAAATACGTCGATAGGTAAAGATCGTATCAAAGTTAGCCAGACTAGGCTTAGGGTCAGAACCGTAATAGGGCAAGTAGCGATCGTAAAAGCTGGGCTTTTGCTGGGGTTGCGCTTCGGCAGTTTGCTCCATTGCAAAGGTGTAGGTAAAGCCTTGCGTACAGTAAGGATCATTCTCAGTGACGGGTGACGATGGATTGAGATGCGATCGCGGATCGATACCCAAACGATAGGGAACATCGGCTAAAGCAATAATTTCCCCTGTTTCCGTTGAATCAATCACAAACCAATCACTAGGACGCTTTTCACTACTGGCAAGCGGAATGAATCGAATAACTTGTTTGTTTAAACGCGATGAGTTTTCGTAGCGATACGCATCTTCAATGATTGATGAAAGTGGCTCAGTATTTAATGGTGGCGTATTGGGGGCGGGGCTATGCTGAATGGCGATCGCGCCATCGATCATTTTTCCATCAGGACTCATTTCCAGCTTTTTAATAACTGTATTCGGGAACCATTTCAACTTGCCATTCCCCTTTTGTGCTGCTTCCTGCAACATTCCCACTAATATTTGCTGAGCCGTATTGGGAATAAAACAGGACACACTTACCCAACAGTCTCCCGCATTCAATTTGCCATAGTTCTGCTCAATCCTCTTCCGAAATTCTGTATAACCTTGGGGAAAGAACCAGAGATTGCGCTGTTTTTTTGCTTCATCTAAAGCCGATGTACCTTGAGCAGTTATCTGTCCACCGACCCAATCTGTAATCTCAGTCATGCAAACAGTTCGTCCTGCTAGCAATCCTTCATAGGCCGCAGCCGTTCCTGCGACACCACCACCCACAATCAGAATTTCGCATTCTGTACCGCGATCTGGGGCTTTGGCTGTAGAGGACTGGGCGATCGCCTGATCAGTAAGTGCTGCTGCTAAAGAGGCTGAGCCAATCGCAAAGATAAAGATCCGAACTGTAGAAGGGAGATTTTGCAATGATTTTGACATGTGTTTTAGGGTCACTGATATCATCTGAAATTAGCATTGAGAATTTTTAAATCAACTATCTCCATAACTAGCTGCTCCAGTGTAGATGTAGCTATAAAGTGCTACTAGAGCAATTATTATGGCAATTACGATCAGCCATCTTTGTAAATAACGTGGTGCTTTCGATAAGATTTTTTCTCCAATGAGTTTACCAATAAGTCCTCCTGGTAGAGATGCATACAGAGGGATTTGGATAAATATTGTATACCAGTCGCCCTTGGTATTTGCTCCATGCCCCAAATTCCATAAAGTCCCTAGAATACCTGTAGCGCATAAAGCACCCCAAATTTCTCCAAAACATTCTAAATTTCGATTGTTTGGGAATTTAAATGATCGATTTTTTACAAAGTTAATAATTAGATTCAAACAGAAAAGAATTAATAACCCTATGATTAGATAGAAAAAAATAGAGAGAATCGCAAAACCAAACATAGTTAACCTCTCTTACAACAAATTTTTAGACTGAGCGAGGTTTCAAGCCACTCAATCTTGTTGGTGCTTGCATTAAAACAAATCAAAATCCAAAAAGCAAATGGCGACGCGAAGCATCGCCATTTGCTTTTTGGATTTTATAACCATAGTTTTACCTTACCTTAAACTCATAACGCTAAAGTTAGAACTATCGTCAATCCTCACGAAACTAGCTTTAGAAAGCTATCAAAAAATATGACCATTAAACGCAGAGATTTCCTAACTTTTATTGGTGGTATTGGCGGAGCAATGTTATTTGACGTAGGATATCGCGATCGCTCAGTCTCCAAATTTTCGATGCCTTTTATGGGGGCTGAAGGGAACAGTGAAGTTCTAGCCACAACATCGTCTTCACAGTTAAACTTTAAACCGATTAAAGGTCCAATGCCATTAGTAACTGATACGATCGCACCGTCAAAACAGAGTCAATTTTATAGAACTTTTGAAGTAGCTGACGATCTAGTTTTACCTGAAGGATTTGTCTATGATGTCATTGCCGCATGGGGCGACGCTGTGGGCGATTCGCGTTTTGGCTATAACAATGACTACTTATCTCTTATTGAAACAAGTACAAATGAAGGATACCTAACTATCAATTTTGAATATATTAGTAGTATTCCTTGGGAACAGTCCTATGCGAAAGTTATTGGCAAAAATTTACCATTTGATGAAGTTGACTCAGCCCTTAAAGCTCTTGGTACTAAGGATATCGATGCATGGTCTTTAGCCGCAAGTGATCCTATCAAAGCCAAAATTGAATTGATCTCTAAAGAAGCACTGATTGATTTGGGAATTGGTGTAATTTCAGTACGTCGAACCTCTGAAGGTAAATGGGTGCGGACAAATTCCAAAGCCGATCGCCGCATTACTGGCATCTCAGGTTTAGATGATGGTCGCTATCTCAAAACAACCGGTCCCGCCGCCATAATTTTTCGCAAACAAAAGGGTTTAGGCTATACCGATAAAATCGGCGATCGCATTATTGGGACATTTAACAATTGTGCGGGTGGTACAACCCCTTGGGGAACTGTATTTAGTGCAGAAGAGAATTTTCAAGATTTTGTACCAGAACCAGTAATGCCTGATGGAACTTCCCTCGCTCCGAGCAAAAAGAAATTCATTAAAGACAGTGGTGATCTCAATGGTGTCGCCAATGTGTTGGGCTTAGCAGGTAACAAATACGGCTGGATGGTAGAGATTGACCCTGCTAATCCTGAGGATTATGGCACAAAGCACACTTGGCTAGGACGCTATCGTCATGAAGCGGTAGGCATTCGCGCCGAAGCTGATAAGCCACTAGTATTTTATTCGGGTTGCGATCGCCGTGGTGGACACCTTTATAAATTTGTTAGCAAAGGGCTTGTTACCGATCCTAAAGACAAAGGTAATTCTCAACTTTTGGAATCAGGAATGCTCTACGCAGCTAAGTTTAATGCTGATGGGACAGGTATTTGGATTGCTCTAGAAACTTCTACCCCAATCAATCCACATAAATTAGATGTCCTTGCTGGGAAAATGTTACCTCTTCCCCAAAGACCCCAAGGTGGTATTTTCCGAGCAACTAAAGAAGAGGAGATTTCAGAATTTAAGTCTAAGTTCAAAACCTTGGGTGATTTGTATGTAGGTAGCGATCGCGAAAAGCAAGGCGCAATTTTAATCGACGCTCACTATGCAGCTAATGCGATTGGTGCAACCTGTGCCGCCCGTCCTGAAGATACTAAAGTAGCACCAGATGGTTCTTTATTTATTACTTTTACCTCAGGTGCTGCAAGTGATACTGATGGTAGTCCAGATTTGAGAATCTTTAAAGGTGCTGATGGTAAAGCTTATGAATATGGCTGGATCATGCGTTTAAATGAGCAGGAAAATCAACCCAATGCCATGAACTTCCAATGGTCAATGATTGCTACAGGTGGCGAACCTGCGGAAGGCGGTCTGGGTTTTGCCAATCCTGATAACTTAGCGATTGATCGCAGTGGACATCTCTGGATGGTTACCGACATAGCCACTGACAAGTATAACCTCGCAATTCCTAGCCGCAAAGATAAGTCTGGCAAAGCTTTCAGTCAATCAGACTTACGCGGACTTTATGGCAACAGCTCTATCTGGTTTTTACCAACATCTGGCGCTGATATTGGTAAGGCTTTTCTATTTGGATTTGGACCAATGGAATGTGAAACCACAGGGCCATTTTTCTCCAGTGATCAGCAGACTTTATTCCTGTCAGTGCAGCACCCTGGGGAAATTAAAGGTACTCGCAAAGATATGGCTTTTGAATCTCGTCAGTATGCGATGCGAACTACGGATGGCAAAGAGTTCATGCAAACTCGTAAAGTTCCCATCGGCTCTAACTGGCCCTCGCTCAAGCCTAATGATTCGCCAAAACCTGCAGTAGTTGCCATTCGCAAAATTAGCAATAGCTCGATCTAACATAAAAGCAGAAAACGACTATGTCGTTTTCTGCTTTTATAACTATAGTCACCTGTACGAGGACAAATCAAAAACCAAATAGGATGAGGCGGCGCGAAGCGCCGCCTCATCCTAACAAGCATGGCGATAGCTATAAAACTAACGTGCATAGATGTGAACCCTTAGTACAAATTAGAGACATAAGAGGCATAGCCGTTATACATTTGCGTAGCATAGCGATCGCCTGTGCCTAGCATCTTTTCACTAGCCTGAGACCAACGAGGATGCGGAATATTTGGATTAACATTAGCAAGAAAATCATATTCTTGGGGAATACGTGTATTCCAAAATGTAGCTGGTTGGCGATCGCTAAACTCAATATTGACTATCGATTTAATGCTTTTATAGCCATATTTCCAGGGCAAAACTAACCGAATTGGAGCGCCATGCTGTTTGGGTAACTCATGTCCATAGATGCCCACAGCCATAAAAGCAAGCTCATTCATCGCCTCCTTAATAGTTATCCCTTCTGTATAAGGCCAAGGCTCGCTCTGCAAAATTTGTCTCCTTGCCTGCTCAGGTCGGAAGAAAGTTGTAAATTTAACATGGGTAGCATTAGCCTTCGGTTCCACTAACTCAATTAATTGCTTGAGCGGGAAACCAGTCCAAGGAACTGCCATTGCCCATGCTTCAACGCAACGGTGGCGATAGAGCCTTTCTTCGATAGGCATTTTGGCAATCAAATCCTCGATCGCAAATTTCTGGGGATTTGTAACTAAGCCAGATACTTCCACAGTCCAAGGATGCGGTTGAAACTTCCCCACTTTCTCCCATACGTCTTTGTCACTGCTAAATTCATAAAAATTAGTGTAAACAGCCGCACTATATTCGTCAGTAATTGGGCGATCAAGGGTAAAAGCAAGATTGCGAGAAGTGGTAATTGCTTTTAAGCGATCATCTATTAGTTTTTGTTTGACAATGGCTTTTTTCTCTTCGAGGGTTTGACAGCCAGCTAATAATCCCATAATGCTCAGGCTACCTAATCCAGCCTTTTTCATAAATCTCCGCCGATTTAGATACACTGATTCTGAGGTTGCTTGATTTTCAGGCAGAAACCAATCTGGAAGGATTTTGATCAAAACCATAAGAATATTCAACTATTTTGAGCCTACAACCATAGTAGAACGATCCCAGCATTGGTCACAAAATTAGCAGCAATTCTCATTATGAAACCGAATTTTGGTGTTTCCAGCGCCT
>JBJTVM010000652.1:0-10597 GCA_046081205.1 Pseudanabaena sp.
GATTGTGATGCCTGATATTGTCATTGGTCTGTTTATCAATAGATATGAGTTTTGTTCTCAATCCTCCTCTATCTCTCAACAAATGTGACACACTACCAAATGAATAAAGGCGGCGCGAAGCGCCGCCTTTATTCATTATCACGTTGATTTAATCTTGATCAAATACTTTCCCTAATGATGCAGGGGGCGTGGTTCTGACTGTATTTAATATGCCCTGTTTCAGCGATCGCGGCAAAGCGGATATTACAAGATCGAGCCATTTACCTGAAGTCATTGCCAACATTAAGATCATTAGTACAAAGGGAGCCGTATTAAATACCTGTGTTGGTACGTCAGGAATGGCGCTTTGAGCAACACTAGCTAGAGATTGTAAAATTCCGAATAAATAGGCTCCTAAAGCGACCCGCAGAGGATTCCAGCCACCAAAAATGACGATCGCTAGAGCAATCCAACCATAACCAGCCGTGTGGCGATGACTCCAGCCTGCTTTAAAATCCAATGAAAAAGCAGCCCCTGCGATCCCCATTAATGCGCCACCAAGGAGAGTGTAGATGTAACGCATTTTAATCACATTAGTGCCTCTGGCAAAGGCTGCCGCAGGTTGTTCGCCCACAGTTCGCAGGATTAAGCCACCTTGAGTCCGATAAAAATAGAACCATGAACCGAGGATTAAAACATAGCTGCTGTAAACTAACAAATCACTCTGAAATAGCAGTTTCCCTAAAATGGGAATATTCTCTAAAATAGGAATTTTAAAACTAGGAACCGTAATTCCCTCGACTCTGACAACGGGATTACCTAAAAAAGAAGACAAATCACTACACATTAGTGCTAGGACAAACCCGATTGATACTTGCGACTGCTTGAGGGTGATAGCGCCAACTGCGACAACTAAGGCGATCGCTGCTCCCACTAGAGCCGCCGCTGCAAATCCTAAAAGCAAGCTATTAGAAAACTTGGCAACTGCAAAACCAGTCATCGCTGACATCAAGATCGTGCCTTCGGCGGATAGATTGATCACACCTGCGCGTTCCGTAATTGTTTCACCAATACTGGCAAAAATCAGAGGTGTCGAAGTGGCGATCGACGTAGCCAGAATTGTGATGATGTCCATAGTTTTTATATTTCTTTAGACGACTTAGCCAAACCTTCGCCAAGAATGGCAAATAGAAGCAATGCGCCCTGAATAATCCCAGATAGGGAAGAATCTAAATTCAGGGATAGGGGTAATTCTAAACTACCAACATTGAGAGAACTAAATAGAAAAGCGATCGGCAAAATCAAGAAGGGATTGTAATTAATCAGCATGACTACCAGCAACGCTAAAAATCCTAAATTACTGGAAACATTGGGAATGAGGCGATGAAACACTGCCACCACTTGTAAAGATCCCGCAATACCTGCTAAAGCGCCACAGATCACAAAACTGCTCATCATTTGGACGATCGCAGGAATCCCCAGCACATAGGCAGCTCGTAGATTATTGCCCACAGCCTTGAGTTTCAAGCCAAAGTAAGTCGCTTTAATCATCACTGTGGTCACGATCAGTGCGACTATGGCGATCGCTAAGGCGATCGGACTAAAGTCAGTATTACCGACAGTGGGCAGAGAAAAAGCATCACTAAATGGCTCTGTGCCACTCATTGAGGCAACTCCCGATCGCTTCCAAGGACCAAAAACAAGATATAGAGCTAATCCTTGAACCGTGAAGTTCATACCTAAACCAGCAAAAATCTCGTTGACCTTGCCATAGATATTCAACATTCCCGTCAGTAAGCCCCATATACTGCCACCGATAATCCCAAATAATATAGCTAAGGTAATGGCGATCGCAGGGGAGAAGCCCTCAGGAATTAACCTTAACAAGAATGTGGAGGCGATCGCCCCCGCCGTAATCTGGCCTTCGATCCCTAGGTTATACAAACCTGCGGTGAAGGTGAAAATTAATCCACAGGAAGCCAGTAATAGAGGGCATAGGGTGGAAATAACTCTAGCAAAGCGATCGGTGCTACCAAAAGCTCCATTCCACATTCCAGCTGCCACTTGCAACGGTGAGCCGCCAGATAGCAAAACTAACCCAGTGATAAATAAGAGCGAAACCACAAAAGCGCCTACCCGAAAATAGACGACCTTGGGTAACTTCTTGAGAATCAGCAAATTATTCGCAATGCTAATCAAACTTCCCTCCGATCGCTTGACCAAGCTTATCAACTGTTAAGGATTTAGCATCAATTGGTTGAGAAACTTTGCCGCCGCAAAATACGAGAATGCGATCGCTATATTGCAAAATCTCATCCAAATCAGAAGAGATAAACAAAATACTCATGCCTTGTTCACAACGCTCCATCATCTGCTTCCAAATCCAGAGAGTCGATTCAATATCTAGTCCTCTAGTTGGCTGTTCCATCAATAGTAAACTTAAGTGATCTGGCAAAAGTGAGATTTGAGTACGTTGTTGATTACCTCCCGATAATTTCTCCACCCTAGTCGATGGTTTACCACGAATATTAAAAGTCTCGATCGCCTGATGGGTATATTTGCGAGTATCACTCCAATTGATTAAAAATCCAGCATGGGATTTTGGATTTGATTCTAGATTAGATTTTGCAGTTGATTTCGCAGTTGATTGGCGCAACATGAAATGCTCATGGATCGATAGACCCCGAATCAGACCATCTTGCAAGCGATCGGCTGGCAAATAGGCAATTCCTGCCTTCAAAAAGTTACGATAAGCACGATTGGTCATGTCCAGATCTTTGAGGGAAATCTTGCCAGATTTTGGTTTCAGTAAGCCCGCACAGGCAAGCAGTAATAACTGTTGCCCGTTGCCTTCTAAGCCTGCTAATCCAATAATTTCGCCAGACTGCACAGTTAATTTATCAATCTGCAAACTAAGGCGATCGCCATCAATTTGTAAATCCTGAATTACTAAAGCAGGATCTGTCTGCTCTATACTCGTTGAATGTTTGGCAGGTATAGCCAGATCATGCCCAAACATCATGTCCACCAAAGAAGCTGCTAACTCGGCAGAGTCACGCCCCTTAACTTCCGCCTCTCCAATCACCGTACCTTGACGCATTACCATCAGGCGATCGCATAGTTCTTCCACATCTTCCAATTTGTGCGACACAAAAATAATCGATTTCCCCTCGGATGCCAATTGTTTGACTGCTGCAAATAGAGCTTTTTTTTGGGAAGCAGAAATACCTGTGGTTGGCTCATCTAAAATTAACGTTTTGACACCAAGGGACAGAAGCCTTAATATCTCTAGCTGTTGACGCTCTCCCACAGTGAGATTCGATAGGCGATCGCTAGGATGTAAATCAAACCCAAAAACGGTACATAGCTGTCGAAGTTCTCTAATTAGATCATGACGACTATTATTGTTAAGCCTCTTTCTACCATTTTTTTTGCTTAAAGTACTCCTCCCTGCCATGAAATTATCCAAAACAGATAGCGAAGGAAAATCTAGGGGATCTTGATGTAACATACCAATCCCTGCACAGATGGCATCAGCAGGAGTTTGAATATCAACTTCAATTCCATCTAATAAAATCTTGCCAGCATCTTTAGTGATAAAGCCACTAAGGACTTTAGATAAAGTACTTTTTCCTGCCCCATTTTCGCCCAAGATTCCATAGACGCTTCCCGCCTCAACGGTCATTGAGATATCTTGATTCGCCTTGACATTGCCAAAGGATTTATAAATATGGCTTAGTTCAACTTTCATGTTTGTCCCATTATGTCAAGGTCGTGCTGAGAACGACCTTGACATACTTGTTTATTTACTTGCGCCTTCGATACCTTGCAACAAGCTGGTAAAGTACCAAATCTGTTGTGGAGTTGCTGTTTCGCCTTCCTTAAGGAAAGGAGTGCCATCTTGATAGTTCAGAGGTCCTTTGAAAAGACTGATCTTGCCATCGCCCAACCCACTAATAAATTCTGTCAAGAACTTATCGCTTTCTGGAGTCAAGGCTTTGCCTTTCTCAAATCCTACTGCGGAAGTATCAGGATTGTTCAAATCCTTCCAGTTAGGTGCGGCGGAAATAAATTCCCCTGTAAATTTGCCTTCCTTCGCTTTTTTGGTTTGATCAAGATATGCAGGTCCCCAATTGTAATAGGGAACACCAATACAAATGTCTGGGGCTGTGTTACAACCAGTCTTGAGTCCATAGTGCAGATATTTGACTTTCTTGCCAGCTTCGGCAGCTTTCTTGCCTTGGACTGCGACTTCAGGGGTGTCAATGCCACTCATCACTACATCAAAGTCACTGTTGTAGAAATCATCAGCGACTTTAGTGGGATCGAGAGTCTTTCCAGGAATATTGAACCAGAAACCAATCCAGACTACCTTAAACTTCAAGTCTTCAGGATTCTTTTTGCGGTAGGTTTGCCAGCAATACCTAGCACCCAAATAACTTGCTGAAACAAGTCTGCGGGTTTCATCGTTGATTAATGGCCCCAAGAAACCGATTTTGCCCGTCTCCGAATTGAGTGCCGCCGCACATCCCGCAATCAAGCGCCCATGCTCCATTTCAGGCATTACATTGCCAAGATTTGGCTGATTTTTGAAGTTTTTACCTTCTTTCCAAGCGTAATCGCCACTGGCATGAATTACGGACACAGTAGGATGCTTTTTAGCAGTTTCTAGAGCATCATCCTTAAAATCATCAGAGTTGAAAAATACTAGCTTTGCGCCCTTAGCAATTAGATCATCAGCTACTTGTGAAGCTTTAACATTTGGGCGATCACCTGGATTGACTTTATCTACATAGTCAAATTGAATGCCTGATTGCTTCTCCATAACATACTTTGAGGCTTCGTAATGACCTTGGTTCCAACCAGAATCATTCTTCGGTCCAACTAAAATCATTGCTGCTTTAAATTCTTTTGCATCTGGAGAAGCTGTGGTTGCAGCCGTGGTTGATGCTGGAGAGGTTGAGACTGGTGGTGTGGGACTACTATTACAGGCTCCAGTGAGTATTGCTCCCAATGCTGCGACCCATAGATTTTTGCCAGAGACTATAGAAGAAACTCTATTAGTGATTATTCCCATGAATTAGTGCAGTTATATTTAGATATTTTATGGCTTTTTACTACTGTATTTAAAGTGATCGCCTATCAGACAAAGGTATTACAAATTACAGTTTCTAGCAAGATAAACATAGACGAAAGCGAAAAATGGGAAGAATCGCTAAGCGATTCTTCCCATTTTTCGCCATTTGCAGCGTGCTTCGCACGCTGCAAATGGCTATGTCGAACTCACGTTAAAATAGGCTAATTGTCTTTTTTAGCTCGCTTATGCATCTTCCAATTCTTTATTCTTTCAGGCGCTGCCCCTATGCAATTCGCGCAAGAATGGCTCTTGCCTATGCAGGTGTCAGCTATGAACTGAGGGAAGTCTCTTTAAAGAATAAACCTAGAGAAATGCTCGATATTTCGCCCAAGGGAACAACACCCGTAATGCAAATATTTACTGAACAAAATTTTATGGTTTTGGAAGAGAGTCTCGATATTATGAACTGGGCAATTCAACAGCATGATCCTCTCAATTGGCAGGATTTACCCGAACCTTCTGTAGCGATCGCGCGGCAGCTTATCCATACCAACGATCATGAATTTAAACGCGCTCTTGATCGCTATAAGTACCCAAACCGATTCCCTGACAATTCGCAGGAAGACTATCGACAACAAGCGGAAGAGTTTCTCAAGGTTTTAGAACTTCAACTGCAACGGCGATCGCCATCTGAGTCAGTCCATAATTTTTTGATTAGCGATCAGCAAACTCTCGCGGATATTGCAGTTTTTCCGTTTGTAAGGCAGCTTGCCTATGTGGATATAGATTGGTTTCTCTCAAGCTCTTATCTATATTTACAGCAATGGCTAAAATGGCATGAAACTAGTGAGCTATTTGAGTTGGTGATGCAGAAGTTCCCTGTATGGACACCAGAACAAGCAGCGATCGTGATTACATCTTAAGCAACGCCTTCAAGGTTTCTCTCGGTTTGGGTTAGAGCGTAAAGCGCTTAAATATGGGATAAAATACCTTAGGAAGTTTATAAGGCGAAGCTTTGCCAAGCTTCCATCATGAATATGGAGCTAAATAGTATGAAACCCCTTGCCCTTTTGAGTGTTTCTGACAAAACAGGACTACTCGACCTTGCCCGCGAACTATCGACCACCTATAATTTTCAATTGATTAGTAGTGGTGGAACTGCCAAGGCACTCAAGGCGGCTGAGCTTGAAGTTACTAAGGTTTCTGACTATACAGGCGCACCTGAGATTTTAGGTGGACGAGTGAAAACCCTGCATCCAAGGATTCACGGCGGCATCTTAGCCAGACTCGATCTACCAGAACACCAGCAAGACTTAGCTGATAACGAAATTCAACCAATTCGGATTGTGGTGGTTAACCTCTATCCATTTACGGAAACGATCGCTAAACCTAATGTCACCCTTGAAGATGCGATCGAGAACATTGATATTGGCGGCCCAACGCTGATTCGCGCCTCGGCAAAGAATTATAATCACGTTGCGGTATTGTCTAGTCCTAGCCAATATGCAGAGTTTCTAGCAGAGTTAAAAGCCAACAATGGTAAAACTACCCTAGAGTTTCGCAAAAAACTGGCGATCGCCGCTTTTCAACATACACAGTCCTACGACAAAGCGATCGCTGAGTATTTAGAAAATGAACAGAAAGTAGAACAGGAGCCAATCAATAAGCTCGCTTCTTCCTATACTTTGCTCTGCAATAATCCTAAGCCCCTACGTTACGGCGAGAATCCCCATCAACCTGCGACATGGTATCAAGTAGGTGCAACACCCAAAGGCTGGTCAGCCGCCCAACAACTTCAAGGCAAAGAACTCAGTTTCAATAACTTACTTGATCTCGAAGCAGCCCGAAGTATCATCGCCGAATTTAGCGACGATTTGCCCTGTGCGGTGATCATTAAGCATAACAACCCCTGTGGGGTGGCAATCGCCTCCACTATTGCGGAAGCTTACCAAAAAGCCTTTGAAGCAGATGCTACTTCTGCATTTGGTGGTATCGTCGCCCTCAATCGTCCAATTGATGAAGAAACTGCCAATCTTTTGAACAAGACATTTTTAGAATGTGTAGTTGCTCCTGCCTGTGTCCCCACTGTCGCCTCGATTTTGGGCAAAAAACAAAATTTGCGGGTTTTAGTTCTATCTGATCTGAAACATGGCTCCCATGAAACGGTGAAGACGATCGCTGGAGGAATGCTAGTCCAGCGATCCGATGATGAAGCAGTCAATCCTGATTTGTGGAAAGTTGTTACCCAAAAGCAACCAACTCCTGAGCAATTGCAGGAACTAATTTTTGCTTGGAAAGTAAGTCGTCATGTCAAATCCAATGCGATCGCGATTACCAAAGACTGCACTACCATCGGCATTGGTGCTGGTCAAACCAACCGCATCGGCTCAGCCAAAATTGCTCTAGAGCAAGCAGGAGAAAAAGCTCAGGGAGCATTCCTCGCGAGTGACGGCTTTTTCCCCTTTGATGACTCTGTACGTACTGCTGCCGCCGCAGGAATTGTGGCGTTCGTCCAACCAGGGGGAAGTATGCGTGATGCTGATTCGATCAAGGCGGCTGATGAGCTTGGCTTAATTATGGTATTCACAGGGCTTCGCCATTTCTTACATTAAAATTTGCGACCCCGTGGGTCGCAAATTTTAATAAAGATAAGTGGAGGTGCGAAGCACCTCCACTTATCTTTATTAGCTTGAACTTTAGTGGCGATCGCCTTATCAACCTCCTTTATACCAAAGCACAAAATGGCATAGCCATTTTGTGCTTTCAAAACCCTTACAGAGTCTTGTTTCTAATTCACAGAAGTGTCGCGACACTTCTGTGAATTGATATTAAAGCTTTAGCAAATTTCAACTCAGGATGACCTAGCATAATTGTTACGCTGCGCTCTCTTTACCAAACAGCGATCGCGTTAACATAGAGAAGATGCAAAATTGCGTTAAGCATTCGCGATACATAGATGAAAAGTCACATTAAGCTTCAACAAAATATTAAGTCATTTATTCGGTCAAACCTAGAAGGTGGCTACGTTGCCGAATGCTTGGAAATATCTGTAGTCACACAGGGAAACACCCTAGATGAAGTTGTCGAAAATCTCATCGAAGCAGTTGGCTTACACTTAGAAGACGAAAATCCTGAAGACTTCGGTTTAGTTGCCAATCCATCGATTTTTGTCACCTTTGAGCTACAACCCGAATATGTCAAAGCTTAAACGCCTCTCTGGTGCAGATGCGATCGCCATTTTCAAAAAATTTGGTTTTGATGTTCATAGCCAGAAAGGTAGTCACATTAAGTTGCGCCGCATTACTCCACTGGGCAAAGAAACCCTAACTATTCCTAACCATCGCGAATTAGCCACAGGAACTTGTCAATCAATCTTTCGACAAGCTAGTCGCTATATTCTCGAATCAGAGCTATTTCCTTACTTTTACGAATAAATTATACCAAAGCACAAAATGGCTAAGCCATTTTATGCTTTTAAAACCCTTACAGGGTTTGGTTTTCAATTCACAGAAGTGTGGCGACACTTCTCTAAATTTTAATTGTCTTTTTCTTGGATTTTAGCGGTGATCGCCTTGGCAATCTCCCTTAAAGCCTTAGCCGAAGCAGACTCAGGATGACCTAACACAATTGGGACACCGCGATCGCCGCCTTCACGCAGACCAATTTCTAGCGGTACACAGCCGAGTAAATCCACACCTAGCTCATCGGAGGTTTTTTTGCCACCACCAGAGCCAAAAATGTCGTACTGGCGATCGGGCAGATCGGGTGGGATGAAATAACTCATATTCTCGACAATGCCCAAGACAGGAATGCCCATGTTTTGAAACATTTTTAAACCCTTGCGCGAGTCTAAAAGCGAAACAGTTTGTGGTGTAGTGACGATTACTGCTCCTGCGAGAGGCACTGATTGTGTGAGTGTCAATTGTGCGTCTCCTGTACCAGGGGGCATATCCACAATTAAATAATCAAGTTCGCCCCAGTTTGCCTGATAGAGAAACTGACGAATTACACCATTGAGCATGGGACCACGCCAAACCACAGGCTGATCCTTAGCAATCAAAAATGCCATTGAGATCATTTTCACCCCATAGTTAAAGGCTGGCTCCACCACATCTGCGCCATTTTCCGCCTTTACTACTTTGACTTGAGCTGCTTCCATGCCCAGCATTACAGGTACATTTGGTCCGTAAATATCTGCATCGAGAATGCCGACTTTTGCGCCCATGTCCGCCAGAGCCACAGCCACATTTACTGCTACCGAAGTTTTACCCACACCACCTTTGCCGCTAGAAATAGCAAGGACATACTGTACGCCCTCAATACCTTGCAAAGCGTTAGTCGGTGGTGCAGGTGTTGCGACAACGGGGCTATCGGCAATTACCTTGACCCAAACATCGGAGACGGAGGCAAGTGTCTTAATTGCGGATTTACATTCTTGGATTAGAGGATCGCGTTTGGGACTATTGGGATCGTTCAGCAACAGAGTGAAACTAACCACCCCATTGGACTTAATGGCGATATCGCGCACCATATTTAGTTCGATAATGCTTTTTTTGCGATCGGGATCGACAATAGGATTTAATAGGTTTTGGATCGCTTGCAAATCGGGTAAATCAGCCATAGATTTATAGAGTTCAAAATAAAAAAAATTGCTTAATAGTGCCAAGATTTCATTAAAGCCCAAATAAGAGCAAAAATAATCGATAAAGATTTATGCTTAGGAAGAAACTTCCCTTTAATACCAATTCACGAAAGTGTAAGGGCTTCGCAGTAAAATAAGGAACTGATTTATGATGTCGCGGCGTAACTGCGAAATCACAAATCGGGTTATTTATTAAGTTACAGAACCCTGATAACAATTTTCTGAATTAAAAACCAAATCCAGTAAGGGTTTTAAAAACACAAAACTGCTTAGCGTTCTGTGTTTTGGTATAAGACTTGATAGCGAATCATTATTTCTGCAATTCTCAAACTAAATCTTTAAAGTCAAGAAAAAATCAATGAGTAATCAGGTAAAAGTTATACAGCCTTCAGGACGGTTAGATGTCACAACTGCGGCTGATTTTCGTCGCCATGTTAATGATATTGCTTCAGTCCCAAATCCTCCCAAATATTTACTAGCTGACCTGCAAGAGATTACTTTTATGGATAGTTCTGGACTAGGTGCATTAGTCTCAGCTCTTAAGGCAATCTGTAACAGTGATGGGGATATGGTGATTTGTGGTGCTAACGATCAAGTGCAAATGCTATTTGAACTTACTAGCATGAACAAGATTTTTAAAATCTATCCAACTGTTGACGAATTTAATGCAACCTTAAATTAGCGTGAATTCGATATAGCCATTTGCGCCGCGCGGAGCGCGGCGCAAATGGCGTTAAATTAAAAACATTTAGTTAAAGTAGGTGGGCGCTATGGGGAGCATCTCAGTTAAGCACTGAGTATAAATGCTTATAAGTGTAGAGATGAGATAATAGAACAAAATCCCCGCGCGAAGCCAATGACACCCGAAGACCAACAAAAGTTAGAAGAATACTGCCAAG
>JBJTVM010000653.1:0-17950 GCA_046081205.1 Pseudanabaena sp.
GATAGCGCGATCGCTTCTGTGCGACAGGCAAAGGCGCAACTAGATTTAGCCTATGTGCGCACACCACAAGCAGGTGTAGTCATTGAGGTAAATACCCGTGCGGGGGAATTAGTTTCCAGTGATGGCATTGTGGAAATTGGCAACACTGATCAGATGCTTGCTGTTCTGGAAGTATTTGAAGGCGATATTGTCAAAGTGGAAAAAGGAAAAACTGTAAAACTCTTTGGTGATAGTCTGCCGAAGGCTTTGACAGGTGAAGTGGTGGAAATTGGTGAAAGGGTGCAACGTCAGAATGTGGTGAACTCTGATACGACCGCAAATATTGATGCGCGAGTTGTAGAAGTCAGAGTCAAACTTGATCCTGATTCTGCTAGTCAAGTTAAATCCTTCACCAATCTTCAGGTAACAGGAGAAATCCAACTATGACTTTAACTTCACCTGAGCAAAAGGAATCTGAAGCCCCGTCATTGAAAGCAATAGAAAAGCCTAAACATAAATTTTGGCAGAGCTTCACCCAACGTACCCCGATTGGTTGGAAGCAACTAACCAAGAAGAAAAGCAGACTATTTGTGGCGATCGCGGGAATCGGCTTCGCTGACCTACTGATGTTCGCTCAATTAGGAATCCAAGCTGCACTTTTTGATGGCAATGTGCTACTTCACCGCAGTATTGACGCTGATATTGTAATTCGTAGCGCTCAATACCGAGACTTGGCTCTCGCCAACACCTTACCGCGCCGCCGTATTTATCAAATTCAGGATATCCCTAACGTCTAATCTGCGGATGCAATCTATATCTCAACGGTAGTTTGGAAAAACCCTGAAACTCGCTTAAAGACTCAACTCACTCTAGTGGGTCAGAGCGTAGAAAGACCAGCTTTTAATTTTCCTGAGGTGAATAAAAACCTTGATAAACTGAAGCAGCCAGACACTTTTCTATTTGACCGCAAGGCCAGAGGTAAATATGACAATGTGGTTGCAGCCGTAGAAGATGGCAAGACAGTTGCCACTGAAATTGATCGCCGTTCAATTCAAGTTGCAGGACTATTTACCCTAGGAGCTTCCTTTGCGACGGATGGCACTCTGATTACTAGTCAAGAAAACTTTCTCAGATTTTTCCCTGAACGAACAGCAGGACAAGTTACTCTGGGATTAGTCAAGGTCAAGGAAGGAGCAGATGTTCAACAAGTCCTAAAAGACATTAGAGCAGTTTTGCCCAAAGATACGATTGCTTCTACCAAACAAGAATTTATCGATTTTGAATTAGCCTATTGGGGCGAAACCACTCCCATTGGCTTAGTCTTTGGCTTTGGTACAGCCATGGCTTTTGTGGTGGGCATTGTGATTGTGTTTCAGATTCTCTCTACTGATGTCAACGATCACCTTGCAGAATATGCCACTTTCAAAGCGATGGGCACTGGTCATCTAAAACGTGATCGACGTATTTCCGCCTTTTTTATCGGCTTGAAATGGACGTTTCAGCACCTATCCCTCATTAGCTGACCAGTGCCAAGCGATGGGATACAGCGATCGCTTCATAATTTTTATTGTGCTAGAAGAAGCAATGATTCTTGCAATATTAGGATTTATCCCTGGATTAGGTCTAGCTTTGGCTCAATATGCCTTGATTCAGAGCGCGGCGGCTTTACCGATCGCCATGACTTTTGCAAGGTTCTCTTTTGTGTTCTTCCTCACCTTAGTTATGTGCGGCGTATCAGGGCTGATTGCCATTAGAAAGGTTCAGTCAGCCGATCCTGCAGACATTTTTTAGGAATTTAAAATTATGCAAGTCAATGAATCTCGATCAAGCACAATAGATCAGCCTTCCAGACAAGAGGTGGTAAAGGCGATCGCTGTCGAAAGTCTGAATCACTTTTTTTGGTAAAGGAGAACTCCAAAAGCAAGTTTTATTTGACATTAATCTCTCAATAGATTGTGGTGAGATTGTGATTCTGACTGGCCCTTCAGGATCTGGAAAGACGACTCTACTCTCGCTGATGGGAGGCTTGCGATCGCCGCAATCTGGCAATCTCAAGATCTTAGATAAGGAGCTAGTTGGAGCGTCTAAAACTGCGGCTTTGCAATCACGGAGATCTTGCGGTTACATTTTTCAAGCCCATAATTTACACAGTTCTCTTACTGCCATTGAGAATGCCATGATGGGATTGGAGGTGCAAGGAACCTACTCCCGTCCTGAAAGATATGAGCGGGCTAGAGAAATCTTAGGCGTTGTTGGTTTGGAGCAACGAATGAACTATTATCCCGAGAGCCTCTCTGGTGGTCAAAAACAAAGGGTGGCGATCGCCCGCGCTTTGATCAGCCACCCTAAAATCATCCTTGCCGATGAGCCAACAGCCGCTTTAGACAAGCAATCGGGGCGGGAAGTCGTAACATTGATGCAAAAATTGGCAAAAGAACAGGGCTGTACAATTTTGATGGTGACTCACGATAACCGCATTTTGGATATTGCCGATCGCATCGTCTATATGGAAGATGGCAAACTTGTGTCAAAAAATCCTGAAGCTCAATGATCTGTTATACAAATTTCTCAATGGCGCTAAATAGGTAAGCATGTGCTGCACGAAGTGCCGCTCATCCTTAACACAATTTTTTAGGACTACCAATTTCTCAAATCTAAGGACTAATAATCATGCAATCACTTACAAGTTCTCAAACCAAAGCTTCTCTGCCCTATCGTTTTAAATTAACTGAACGGGAGTTTGAAGTGCTTTCAAGGATTGTTGAAGGTCAGAGCAATCCTCAAATAGCTTCTGCCCTCTATCTCAGTCCTAACACGATCAAGTCCCACGTTAATGGCATCTTGAATAAGCTAGGCGTGAATGATCGCTTGCAAGCAGCAGTCTTTGCCGTTCGTAATAATATGCTTTGAATTCTGATCAATCTAAAAATAGAGGTTAAAACCCACGTACATCTTGCGGCAAAAAAGTGCGATCGCTTGGTAACATCGCAACAGGTTCAGTCAGTGTAAATACTCCTTTTACAATCCAATCTTTGAGGGTTTTAGCAGCTTTTTCCGATAAATGTAGGCTTGCTAGAGGTGCTGTACGCACCGTTGAACCAGCGATCGTGATTTTGCCAGACTTAAGTTGAGCATAGGAAACTGAACCGAAAATCGGACGTACTCGACGTGGAATTGAGAAGTCAATCACAGGTGCAACTAGTTCTTCATTTAGTACAGAAGCTCTTGCGACCACTTCTTCGTTAATTACAGGAAGTGGAACTGCAACTCCCATCATCAAAGATGCACCATAATTTCGGAAATAGCAGCCACGCACCCATTCAGAAGTCATTTGTTTAGCATCCCCAATCAGAGCAAGCGTTGCCGCAGGCCCAATTGGAGTACGGTTCTCTAAACGCTTTTGCAATGGAAAATGTTGAGTTCCTTCCCAAGCCACATAGCCAATTCCTCCACCCATAAAAATACGTGTGCCAATCCCGATTAATTGCAAATCAGGATCATTCCATAACGGTGAAATTGCCCCAGGATTGGAGTAGACAGCATTACCTAAGCGGGGTTGCAGGGGACCTAAATAAGTATAGAGAGTTTCTTCACCCCCATTCACACCGACAATAAAATTTTGATATAAATTGCGGGGGTTAAATAGATAGAACTGATTGATGGATTCTTTCGTAATCGTTGTTTCAAAATTGGCACGAGGATAGCAATCATTGGGATATCCGATCGCTTTAAAGCTCAGTGTTTTTCCTGCGATCAAGTCAGCAATTACATGCCCACCCCCACGATATTGTGGTGCTTCATCGCTAGGCTCAGCCTCTTGGGTCGCGCCTAAATAAATATCTACAGCCCCAAATCCTGCATAGGCTGCTACACCATCAATCCAACAAGTCCGAATTTTAATTGGTGGATCGGTATGTCCTAAGTTTAGGATTGCTCCCGATGACTCCATTGGCTCAAATGTGCCTGTAACGATCACATCAACTTGCTTAGTAGCTTGGGTGACACCAACATCAGTGACAAGAGCTTTCAGTTCGGGAGCTGTGAGGACTTTAGCCTTCCCAGCTTTGATTTTGGCATTAATATCGGCGATCGTTTGAGGCATAGGACTTTGCTAAATGGCAGCTACCTAGAATATAGCGCTTTGCGATCGCATAAAAAACAAAGGGGACGTTTAGCGCCTCGTTTGTTCTTTATAAAGACCAGCCATTATTGGATAATGTACCTGCATGAATGCGATCTAACGCGCGTTTACCACCCCAGCGATCGACAATTTTATCGTCATATTCGTCAGCGATTTCCATTACAGCTTTAACTGAGGCTTCTAGCTCTTTCATATCGCAGGTAGAGCCAACTATTGAATGCTCAAAAAGAATCTCACTATCTGGCGATATCCCAAAGGCTCCAAAAATCATCTTGGCATTTTCTTCGAGTAAATATCGCATTAAGTCTGGCTTTAACTCTGCTCCAACTACTACATAAGAGCGAGTATTAATTACCGCATCATCTTCGTCCCAAGGAAAAATTAGCACCTCCACCAGTGCCGATCCCACAAATATGCCTAATCCTGGGATATCTTGGCGAGCGCAGGGACATTTCCCAAATATCTCTTGCATCCATGTTACTACTTTTTCATAACAGGCTTCTTGAGCAGTAGTTTGAAATTTCAAGTTATTAGCCTCCATGATTTGAGAACACTTTATGATTGTGGCAATCAATAGTAGTAATTAGATTAATCAGACTATACCTATACATAGCCACATTTTCAAATGAAAACTCAAAAATGGGATGGGTTGCTTAGCGCCGCATCCTATTTTTGAGTTTTCATTTAACCCCTTGTACTATGATGGATAAATCTTAAGAGATACAAAAAATTTTGCCTTATTACTTCTTGCGTTTAGGAGGAAACATAGTTGGCTAGTCGCTTCTTATTTACATCTGAATCAGTTACGGAAGGTCACCCTGATAAAATTTGTGATCAAATCTCCGATACGATTCTCGATACCTTATTGACTCAAGATCCGCGATCGCGTGTCGCTGCCGAGGTTGTAGTTAACACGGGTCTAGTCTTGATCACAGGGGAAATCACAACTAAAGCGCATGTCAACTACGTCGATATTGCTCGAAAAAAAATTGCGGAAATTGGTTACACAGACGCGGATAATGGCTTTTCCGCAAATAGCTGCGCGGTAATGGTCGCGCTGGACGAGCAGTCTCCTGACATTGCTCAAGGGGTAAATGTAGCCCTTGAAGCCCGCACTGGTGCTGAAGAAGATGCTGCCCTCGAAGCAGTTGGCGCTGGTGACCAAGGTATTATGTTTGGGTTTGCTTGCGACGAAACGCCTGAGTTTATGCCCATGCCGATCGCCTTAGCCCACCGCTTAGCGCGCCAGTTATCAGTGGTTCGTAAAAATGGCACTTTGGCTTATTTGCGTCCTGATGGCAAAACTCAAGTCACCGTGGTTTATGAAGGTGACAAGCCTGTGGCGATTGATACGATCCTGATTTCGACACAACATGACGCGGCGATCAATGGGATTAGTGATGAAGCCACAGTCCAAGAACAAATCAAAGCCGATCTTTGGACACATGTGGTTTTGCCTAGTTTTGCTGATACTTCAGTTAAGCCCAATGACCAAACTCGCTATCTAGTTAACCCCACAGGTAAGTTTGTGATTGGTGGACCACAGGGTGATTCTGGTCTGACGGGACGCAAAATTATCGTTGATACCTACGGCGGCTATGCTCGTCATGGTGGCGGTGCTTTTTCGGGCAAAGATCCCACAAAGGTTGATCGTAGTGCCGCCTATGCAGCCCGCCATGCTGCTAAAAATATTGTGGCGGCTGGGCTTGCAAGTAAGTGCGAGTTACAAATCAGCTATGCGATCGGTGTGGCACGTCCTACCAGTATGCACATTGATACCTTCGGTACTGGCAAGGTTGACGAAGCAACTTTACTGAGCTTAGTCAAGGACAATTTTGATTTGCGTCCTGCGGCGATTATTAAGAATTTTGATTTGCAAAATTTACCAAGCGATCGCAAGGGACGTTTTTATCAAGATGTAGCAGCCTATGGTCACATGGGACGCAATGATCTCGACCTCCCTTGGGAACGTCTGGATAAAGTAGAAATACTGAAAAAAAACGCTTAATTTAGTTAATAAGAAAGGCTCGCTTAGCGAGCCTTTCTTAATTAATACGATGTTATTGTTATGTTTGCGATATATGTGTATTAGACATGGAATATAAGAGACTAGGTACAAGTGAACTCTTGGTGTCCGAAATTTGTCTAGGAACAATGACCTATGGACAACAAAACACGATCGCTGAAGCCCATGAGCAACTAGACTATGCGATCTCACAGGGGATTAATTTTATTGATACTGCTGAGATGTATCCAGTACCGCCAAAAGCAGCAACACAGGGTAGAACTGAGCAATATATCGGTGAATGGTTGGCAAAACCGCAGGTTAAGCAAAAACGGGATCAACTAATTATTGCTACTAAAATTATTGGTACAGGGCGGAACTATAGCTGGTTAAGGGATGACTCGATCGCGGCTCTTAGTCGTAAAAATATTTTGCAAGCCGTTGATGATAGCCTCAATCGCCTACAAACTGACTATATTGATCTCTATCAAATTCACTGGCCTGATCGCAATGTACCGATGTTTGGTCAAGTGGGTTTTGAGCCTATGCAAGAACGAGAAATGGTTAGTATCGCGGAACAACTACAAACCTTTGCCGAATTAATTCAATCTGGTAAGATTCGCCATTTGGGAGTTAGCAATGAGACTGCCTGGGGTATCTGTGAATTTAGTCACATTGCCAAACAGCTAAGTTTACCCAAGATTGTCTCAGTTCAAAATGCCTATAGTTTGCTCAACCGTACCTTTGATAGTCACCTTGCTGAAGCTTGCTACCGTGAACAGGTAAGTTTGCTTGCCTATAGTCCAATTGCTTTTGGGCATTTATCTGGAAAGTATATCCAAGGGGCAGCATCTAATACTCGCATAACCCTATTCCCAAACTTTGGGCAAAGATATAACAAAGTTAATGTCAAGGCAGCAACCGCAGAATATGCAGCGATCGCTCAGAAATATGATCTATCGCCAACCCATTTAGCGCTAGCATTTGTGCGAAGCCGTTGGTTTGTGGCAAGCACGATCATTGGCGCAACCACAATGGAACAACTCAAGGAAAATATCGACAGTGCTAATATTCAGTTGAGTGCGGAGATTTTGGCAGAAATTGACCAAATTCATGCTCGCTATTTCAATCCTGCGCCTTAAGCCCATCATGAAAATGACATACCATAAAACGCTAATTCCCTTTCTGGCTCTTGTTAGCTGTCAAGCCCTGATAGCTGATAGCGCACCTTCAGCAACCATCCCCGATAGTGGAAATGTAATCCAACTAAATGGTCAGCCTTGGTCAGGACGTTGGATTAGAAGAGTGGAACAAGGGCAACAGAGCTTATACGTGCAGGAAGATTGGCTAACGGGTGGTTTAGGTGTGCAGATACTAGATTCGGACAAAGCCGATCGCCAAAGATTGCGATGGTTTTCGAGTCCTACATTTTCGCGAGTTGCCTTTGATAATACAGGTCGATTTCGCTACCTCGACCTTGCGCCCTTCGCTGAGCAATGGCGGACAGAAATAGCAGGTAATTCCCTGAATATTTACACCCCTGATGCGACTATGCAGGCTGTGCGTCGCAGTAAACAGCCTTGGGGCGATCGCCTTGTGATTGATCTCAATCGTCCTACTCCTTGGCGAGTTAGCCAGCAGGGCAATGTGATTACCTTAGCGGTATCGGCTGAGGTGGCGGCTGACTTACCCATTGGTACAAATGCGATCGCAGGTAATTTAGTCAAGTCCGTTAATGTACAGCCACAGGGGAAATTAACCCTGATTCAAATTCAAACAAATACATCGATTAATCCTGCGATCGAGATGCTCAGTCGTCCGACACCTAAGATTGTGATCGATTTACGCCGTGATTACGTACCGCCAAGTTTAACTGTGCAATGGGCGGAAGGATTGCGAAGAATTGAAAGAGTGGTGGAAATTCCTCACAAACCGAAGACGGATAAAGAACCGAAAACAATTAAGTTTGCAGTGACGGCTCTAGAAGTTGATTTGAAATCTCCACAACTAAAATTACGTGCGATCTGGAGCAATCCCGATGGTTCTCCTAACGGAATCTTAGGCTTAAGCCCTTTGCCGCAAATGGTACAACAGGCCCAAGCAGTTGGAGCGATTAATGGCGGATTTTTTAATCGGATTCGGAAGTTACCTGTCGGCGCAATTCGTGAAGGCAATCGTTGGTTAGCAGGAACAGCGCTAATCAGAGGAGCGATCGCTTGGAATGAGCAGGGGGAAACCCTGATTGACCGTCTAAATTTTAAAGAAGAAATCAGTACTGCAAGTCAAATCACGATTGCGCTGACTAATCTCAATAGTGGCTATGTTCAGAGAGGCATTGCTCGTTATACGTCTAATTGGGGCAGTGTATATTCACCTCTTACCGAAAATGAGCTGCTAATCGTAGTGCGTGGCGAGCGTGTCGTGGCTCAATATCAAGGCGGTGCAGTGGGTGTGGGGCAAATCACCATTCCTAACGACGGCTATGTTTTAGTAGCAAGACAAGCTCCTGAAGCGGCTAAACAATTGCCTATTGGTATGACTGTCCGTGGTCGTCAGGCTTTTATTCCTGACAAGTTTGCAAGTTTCCCTAATTTAATTGGAGCCGGTCCTTTACTACTTAAAAATGGTAGTCTGTCCTTAGATGGCAAAATAGAACAATTTCAGGCAGGGTTTGATACTCAATCCGCTAATCGTAGTGTGATCGCTACAACTAAGGAGAAGGGCAAACTCCTCCTTGCTACTGTTCAAGCTGCACCTGAAGGCATTGCTCCTAATCTCTTGCAAACTGCGGAGGTTCTCAAAAAGTTAGGAGCAGTGGATGCACTTAACCTTGATGGCGGTAGTTCTTCGAGTTTGTTTTTAGGTGGTGAGATTCTCAATCGTTCGATCACAGAAATTGCGCCTGTCCACAATGCGATCGCCATTTTCATCACTCCACCTCCAGCTAGACCACAATTCTAAAACTAATTTCAATTCGACAAAAGCTACAAATGGTAAGAATCGCTAAGCGATTCTTACCATTTGTAGCTTTTGCAGTGTGCGAAGCACGCCGCAAATGGCTATAAGGAGGGGCGGTGCATTGCGACACCCCCTCTTTTCATTCAGGTAATTCGCCGAAGCGATCACGATACTTTTGCAGCATTGCCTCCATCTCATCAATCTTTACTGCTGCTTGCTCCGCACGTTGCTGTTCTTGCTCAGCTCGTAAGAATTCCTGCTCAGCCCGCAGACGCTCCTTATTTGCGCGTAAGCATTCCTCCTCTAGCATAGTATTGATTTCGATATAAGAATAAAATTTAGTTCCATCAGGACGATAGATTTGCAACTCATCAGCAAGATTAAAGCGAATACCCAATCGGGGGCTGACCCAATCATGGGATTCGGGAATAGTATCCAAACTACCTGCATTCCTAATCAAAACCTCAAGATTGTTGTTGTTAGGATTGTAAATGTAATATTCCTCAACGCCATAGCGATCATAAAAGAGTAGCTTTTTTGCCATTTCTACAGCTTTATTGCTTGGAGACAGAATCTCAAAAACAACTTGAGGCGCAATATTATCCTCTTCCCATTGTTTATAAGAACCGCGATCGCCTTTAGGGCGACCAAATACTACCATCGTGTCAGGAGCAGCCGCAATCTCAGTTTGACCCTCAACGGGATACCACAACAAGTCACCAGCAACAAATACTTGAGATTCGTTAGCGTATAGCCAGTCAATATTTTGTTGAATCGTCAAAATCCATCGAAACTGCTTAGTATTGTCTGCTATTGGTTTCCCGTCACTTTCGGGATAAATAATTTCAGCTTTGCTCAGTTGACCGACCATAGTTTTTTGCTCCCGAACGTATGGAGATTGCCTATTATATCGCGATTTTTATGACGGTAGTAAAAGAACAAGCACCCTTTGGGTGCTTGTTCTTTTATGGTTTGGCTTTTGCTTCGATCGCCTCCAAACGACTCTTAAGATCTTGATTGTCCTTACGCAGTTGATCCAATTCTTCTCGCAATTGTTTTAGTCCTGCATCCTTACCGATCGCCTTTTGAACTCGTTGAATTGCTTCATCGGCAACACGGCGTACCCTTCCATCGGGTGTAGAATCAGACAGCGATCGCAATACACCGATAGCTGAGGCACTATCGACTTGACCAAGCGCACCCACAACAGCCATCTGGGTTAAGAAGAAGGTTTCTTGAGCAATTACTTTCAAGCGATTGAGAATCTGCTCAGTTTTTGGCTTCGATTGCGATTTGCCCATTGCACCTAAAGCGCGGATTGAGGCTAAACGCAATGGTTGCGGAACATCAGGCTCAGTGTATTTGAGAACTGTTTCCAGAGCCTCATCGGAATCTTTGAGCTTAGCTAAACCTGCGATCGCACCCGATCTCACTACTTCATTCCAACCAGCCCTCTCTTTGAGAACTGTTTGTAAGAGCTTAACTACCTTAGAAGGTTCTCGCTCTGAACTTAAAGCTGCTGCCAAGTCACCCGTCAGCCTTGCGGCGGCGGCTTCTACGTTGTAGCTGGGATCGCCTTTTTTGATGAAGGGCTTGATCAGGTCTAGACTCTTCTGTACCTTGTTTTGGGCTAACCCATTAATTACCGCCATTCTCACCTTAGCATCTGGATCTTCTAATCCCTTAGCCAAAGCCTCAAAAGCTTGATCGAGTTTAATCGCCGCCAGATTTTCGGCAATCTCCACACGCACACCCCAAAATTTCTCATCGATAAGGGCTTGTCCGAGCGCTTTTACGGCTTCCAAGCCACCTTTTTTCGCCAAGGCTTCGGCACATTGAATTCTGGCGATCGGATCGGGATCGAGCTGCAAGCCAGCCTTTAGCTCTGCAATCCCATATTCAAGGCTAACTTGTTTGAGATAGTTATTGCCACGATCAAAGCTGATATATTTGGGCTTCTGTTTTAAAGGGAAGTAGAAAGCTTGATCTTTCTCAAATACGCGCACTGTGAAAGCTTGATTCTCGGATATTTCTTCAAAGCCGAAGCCAATGGGAATCTTTAAATCAAACAATTCATCCTGAGTTTGCGTAACTGTGACCTTCGCCAAGCTATTATCTCCATCCCAACTGTAGCCAATCTTATATTCGGGATGCCCACCACGAAATACATACTGATCGAAAAGGAACATGCAGTTTTTGCCTGTCACTTCTTCGATCGCTCTTAATAGGTCAATCGTTTCTACGGTTTTATGGGCATTAGTCCGTACAAAATAGTGGATAGCCTTCCAGAACAGATCGTCACCTAACTCGGTGCGAAGCATGTGGTAAACATAGCCACCCTTCTCGTAGATATGGCGATCGTATAGTTCGATCGCTTCCCGATATACATGGGTCACCATCGGACGACGATAGCGCTCTTTATCTTCAGAAATATAGCGACGTGCTTCACCCAGTAGATAATAAGCAGCATCTTCGGCTCCATATTCATGATCTGTCCATAGCACTTCGGCATAGGTTGCTGCACCCTCTTTCACCCATGCATGGGACCAATGCTTAATCACCAATAGATCGCCAAACCATTGGTGGGCAAGCTCATGGGCTACTAAGCTTTCACTAGAGCGATTGTCGATCGCTGCCCTCTGATCTAAGACGCAGCGATCGGTTAGTAGTGTAGTGGAGGTGTTTTCCATGCCGCCAAAAATGAAGTCAGCCACACAAACCTGTGCATATTTAGGGAACGCATAGTCATAGCCATACTTCTCACTAAAGAATTCGATCATCTGGGGCGTTTTGCCCATCGTCAGGATCGCTTCTTCAGCAGTACGGGACTTATCAACATAGTAAGTGACCGGCTTCCCTTTCCATTCATCTTTTACTTCTACAAAGTCACCGATCGCCAGAGTCATCAAATAGCTAGGATGAACTTCCTGTTGTGACCAATGATAAATTTTTTCTTTCTTCTGTTCCTTAACCTCGATTAACTCTCCATTAGAAATCACCATCAAGTCTTTGGGAACCTTAATCCGAATCTCAGAAGTCGCCAGTTGTCCGGGGTAATCAAAACAAGGGAACCAATAGCGCGAGTCTTCATCTTCGCCCTGTGTCCACACTTGCGTAGGTTTATTGGGTTGACATTCTGTTGGTTGGACAAAATAAATTCCGCGTTGAGGTTTCTCGGCAGCATAGGTGATCGCAATTTCGATCGGCACACCTGCCTTGGTTGGCTGATTCAGATAAATCTTTAGGAATTCACCATCATAGTCAAATTTGCATTTATTCTTGTCTGGATCGGGCTTTGCTTCTATTTGATCGGTAATAGCGACATGATCAATCCGCAAGCTCACGGCATCCAAAGTCAAATCAGTAATGCCATCACGCACAGGTCGTAAACGAATCTTGCAAGTACCCGCGATCGCTTGTTGGGGAATATCAAGCACTAGATCTAGGGCTATATGCTCGACTTGTCCTGGGCGATCGGGGTTGTAATGTGGCTTTGCTCCTGGTAGGTGAAAAGACTTATGTTTTTTCGATTTGTCACTATCACCATCCCAAAGTCCTAATTCTGAGGCTAATTCTAAATAGCTATCCCAAGATTTGCGGGTCATAAAACTCGATCTCTAATACATGCCTTGATTTCACCATAGTATAGCAATCTCAAAAAAAGTTGGGAAAGATAGACTTGAAAACAGCAAAAAATTCAGTAGTATAAATACTTAACTATGTGTAAACTATAAAACGCGAAGAATTAACTCAAGAAGAATGCGACTAATGCCAAACTTTACTAAAAATAAAGGAATTTATTTTGATAGACGATATTAGTAAATACCTTTTTATGAAGAACATTTATATCTTAATTGACTATGAAAACGTACAAAATATTGATTTGAATTCTTTTAAAGGCAAGAACTTTTATATCAAAATATTTGTTGGTACAAACCAAACTAAAATACCTGTTGAATTAGTCCTAAAATCTCAAGAATTAGGAAGTCAAGTTGAATGGATTCAAATAAATGGTAGTGGCAAAAATGCACTTGATTTTCATATCACATTTGTTTTAGGTCGTCTGACCCAAAAAGATTCAGAAGCTTTTTTTCATATTATTTCAAAAGACACAGGATTTGACCCACTAATTGCGTATCTCAAAAGTCAAAAAATACCTTGCAAGCGCAGTGATAATATACTTTTGGTTATGGAATCAAACTTAAAATCCTCCACAACACAATCAAAAAAAGAGGCTTCAGAAGAACATTTAAAAATAGTACTTCAGAAGCTTACATCTATAGATAAAAAAAGCAGACCTAAATCTGAGGCTAAATTAAAAAATTATATTAAATCAATTTTGTGCTTGAAGGAATTAACACCTATTGTTGATGAGATTTACCAACAATTACTCAATAGCAAGAAAATATATTTCAATCAAGCAAAACAAATTGAATATGCATTTTAAACACAGATTATTTATTGCTCAAATTGTGGCATTTCTAGAGCAACTGGTGCAAACTCCAGTTGAACTGCGGCTTGGCGGACTCTGGCAGCGAAGGCTAGCGGATCGAGATCGAATTGCTCGAATAGTTCACGTCCTCGGAGACAGCGTAATTCAGGATTTTCGGCAGCACCACTGACTACCCACAGCACAAAATCCTTGTTGCTACGGGCATTTTCAATCTCGATCGCCGAAATTGCAAAGGAATCGCGATCGCTGGTAAAGCTTTTGATTACTACCGCTTCACAAAGATTATCTTTGGTGCATTCTAGATCGTAACCGACTTGGGACTTATCTACCGATCGCACCATCCAGCCTTCACGCATATATTGAGCCATCACCGAAATCATTGCCAGTTTTTCGGCGGTGCTAGGATCTTCGATGGAGAAAGGTATTGGTTTTTCGACAACTTTTTCGACAACACGATCCACAAACTTTTCGACTACGCGATCAACTACCTTCTCGACCTCAACGAATTTTTCAACCTCAACTATTTTTTCGACTTCTACAATCTTCTCAACCTCAACAATCTTTTCCACTTCTACAACTTTTTCTACTTCCACAACCTTTTCCACAATCTTCTCAACTTCCACAATCTTTGCGATCGCTTCAGTCAGATTAGATGTGACATTCTCTGCGTTAGAGATAGCAGTTTCATTGGAGATTGGTTCCGTCGCCATAATGAGTCTGCTAGTCTCTTCATCATGATCGTCATTACTATCGGTACTCGTAGAGATAGCTATCGGTACTTCAGCAATAGTTTCGGGCGAATTATCTACTACAACAGCATTGGTGTCAGGCTCAGCAGCGCTGATCGCGTAGCTGCTTCTTGGTCTCGCTTTAGGCAAAGAGTCAATTGCGAGGGTTTCCAGCAACTCTTTTGCTTTTTTTGCCTTTTCAGGTTTACCCTGAGTTTGATAGAGGACGATCGCTTTGCGGAAATCGTCACCCGCAAGGGTTTCATCGACAATGTCAGGCTGAGAATAAGCTAATCCACGATAGTAATAGGCTTCGACATTACTGGGCTGTAACTCGATCGCATGGCTAAAGTCCCGAACCGCTTCAGGAAATTCCTTAAGAATATAATGGGATCGCCCTCGTCGGAATACTGCCAAATCTCGCTCAGGGCTGACCTCAAGGGTTTTACTATAGGACGAGATCGCCTGTTCATAGCTCTTAAGCTTGAAATAGGTATTGCCTAAAGAAAAATGAGCATCGGCGTAGTTAGGATCAATGGCGATCGCCGCCTGAAAATCCGCCATCGCCTGCTGAAACTGCCCCAGCAAGAAATTAATTTCACCACGCTTGTAATAGGCAAGCCTCGCCTTATCTGGACGCATGGAAATAGCCTTGCCATAGTCTCCCACCGCTTTGGCATATTCCCGCAAACTCACATGGGCATCCCCTAGCCCCAAATAAGCCTTAATAAAATTAGGATTAAGTTTCAGCGCTTGCCGAAATGACTCCAACGCATCTTGAGGGAAACCTTGTTGAATATCCTCTAATCCCCAACGGTAATAGACATCCACTAAACTAATACCCTTCCCAGCCCGAAAAGCTTTTTGGGTCTGACGTTCCCACTCGCGATCAAGCATTCGCACATATTCTTCACGAAATACACCTGCATCACTCTGCGGTTCGAGAGGCATTCCCTGAAAATGTGGCAACTGCCGCAAATAATCTGTCTTGAGCGGCTCGTCAAAGTTGACGCAGGCATCCCAAGCCACCCATACCCGAAAGTTATTAGCCTGTGAGTCAATGTCGTAGGCTTCACTCAGTTCCCGATAACGAGCCGATCGCAGTTTGAGTTGATATTCACGATCCGCAGGAACTACAGTTCCCGAAGCAAAATAGCCCTGATTGGCACTACCGATTCGCTTGAAGTAAGCACGATCGCCCACCTTCAGCGTTTGAATGTTGCCGCAGTTCCACGTAACGATATACTGCTCCCCCTCAGAGATATCGGCGATCGCTTCACGAATAAAATCGCGAATCTCTGGCTCAGTCTGTTCGTTACACAGAAAAATTCTTGTGACCATAGGGCTATTATCTTACGTTTGAACTGATTGTATCTAGAAAATAGAGTAGATTTATTTTAGTAAGGATGGGCGGCGCTTCGCGCCGCTCATCCTTACTAAGCACTCCCTCTATTTTCTCAAATTTGAGCGTAAACAAGATCAGGACGCAAATCGCGTGCGCCATTTAAATAAATATGTTTAATTTGGTGCTGTTCAAGGGGGGTATTGACGTGAATTAATACTCTAATACAGCGCTCTAAACTGCCTTCAACATACATTTGCTGCACATCTAAAAGTGGGACATTTTCCCATTGTGATCGCGATCGGGCGATTTTGGCAGGAAAGACTACATCAATATCTGTTGTTGCCGAAAAAGTAGCACTTACTATTTCGCGCGGATCAATATCATTTTGTGCCTCGATCTCCTCCATAAGCTCCAGCACAGCCCTCTCTAGGGCTTCGTATGTATTTGCCTCAACTGTTGTTGCACCACGAACGCCACGTACACGCCAACCCACTTTTTACACCATCCGTACTGTATGTAAGTGTTTTTGATGTTTAATCATATTCATCATTTATCAGATTACCCCTAAAAAACAATGTTAAGTTAATTGCGATCGCCTAAAACCTAAAATCCCTAGTGAATATGATCAATGTTTTTAAAGTTTCACCACTGATTCGGATTACTTTATTACTTTTGTATATTGCTCTTACTGCTCCTCTACCCTTTTTGAGCAACTTTACCCATGCTACAATCCCTGCCTCATGGCTAGGCATTGGCTTAGTAATCGGGTTTGTTTTTTTGTATGGGGCGCTTAGCGATCGCGTGATTCTTGATGATCAAGGAATTAGTTTGGTTTACCCACAATGGTTTCCAAAATTTTTTCGTAAGGGGTGGTCATTGTCTTGGCAAGATATCAAAGCTCTGAAGCCAAGGATTACTGGGCAGGGTGGTATTGTTTATTATTTTGTCAGCAAAGACTCGGATCAAGCTTATTTATTACCAATGCGGGTAGTTGGCTTTACGCAATTAGTCAAACAGGTTGAAGAACGTACAGGAATTGATACGAGAGATGTGCGCCCTCTGGCTCAGCCTTGGATGTATGTGATTTTGCTGGTGTTTACATTGTTATTGTTGTTGATGGATAGCTGGACAATATATACAGCGCTAACTTTAAAGTGAGTTCGATATCGCCATTTGCGGCGTGCTAAGCACGATGCAAATGGCGAAAAATGGTAAAAGTCGCTGAGCGATTTTTACCATTTTTCGCGTTCGTCGAATTGACGTTAACTTTACAGAGCTTTTCAAACCCAGATAAATTTTCAAAAAGTTTGCTTCGCAAGCTTTTTGAAAATTTATCTGGGTTTTAGCGTCGTTGACGTTTTGCTTCGTAAAGCATTAGAGCTGCACAAATAGCTACATTTAAGGACTCAACGCGATCGCTTTGAGGAATTGAAACAGTTTCATCGGCAAGTTCAATTAATTCTGGAGACAGTCCATTGCCCTCATTGCCTAGCAAAATCAAAGTTGGTTGCGTAAAGTCATAGTCCCAATAGGTTTTAGGCGCATTAGCTAACGTAGCAATTACTTTTATCCCTTGAGACTGCAATTTGCGAATATCATCAGCAATATTTGTAGAGGTTTGCATCGCACAGCGAAACCATTGCCCAGCGGTAGCCCGAATAATTTTGGGATTAGTCAAATCCACACTGTCACTACTCACCAACATGCCATCAATCCCTACAGCTACTGCAGATCGCACGATCGCCCCGATATTTCCGGGATCTTGAATTGTTTCTAGTGCTAAGCCTAAGCTATGAATTTGGACAAGTTCGCGAGATGTTGTGCAAGATGGCAATAGCGCTGCTGCGATCACCCCATCAGGATTTTTGGTCGTAGCGATCGCTTGAAGTACTTCTTCGGAGACAATTTCTAATCTTTCAATTTCCTCAAGCCCTGTCATTTGTTCATACAAGTCAGGGTTCACAGTAAGCCATTTTTCGGTACAGCAGACTATTACAAGCGGATAAAATGTAGTGATCGCCTCTGTCAGGGCATGAGTACCCTCCAGTAAAAACAGCCCTTGTTCTTTCCGAGCTTTAGCACTCTCACCAAGTGATCGTAGTTGCTTAACTAATGGATTTTTGGTACTAGTGAGCAATTGCCAATTCCTAAGATAGATATTCTTTTCATTTTCATTCACATTTTAATATAACGTCAGTTCGACGAAAGCGAAAAATGGTAAGAATCGCTAAGCGATTCTTACCATTTTTCGCCATTTGCGTCGTGCTAAGCACGACGCAAATGGCGTATAGCAACGCAGGAGATAGTATGGCAAGGGAGACAGAAGAAATTTTGAAAGTGG
>JBJTVM010000654.1:0-1283 GCA_046081205.1 Pseudanabaena sp.
TTAAATTGCAATAATTTTTCTTCGCCTAAAATGTAAATCTCTTCATTTAAAGTACATGAGAGATTAATTACTTGAATAATTTGGAAAGCGACAGCTTTAGCTAAAAGCGGTGGCACTGAATTACCAACTTGTCTAAAACCATGCCAAATTGTCTTATGAAAGCGAAACCAATCTGGGTAGCTATGTAATCTGGCAGCTTCTCGGACAGTTATACATCTTGGAGTAATCGGATGAATGGGACGAGGGGCTGTAAATGCACCACGATTACTTGGAGTTCCTGCTCTTAGCGTATTGCTAATTCCATCTAAAGCTAGTTTATAAAATCTACTTATACTCTCTACTTCCCCCTGAATCGTATCTCTAAAACGTTGTATTGATCTTTCCTGATGTTTTGACATCAGGCTGGAAGTTAGTAATTTTTCGTCATATTCCCTTTTATAACCAAAGTTGGATATGTTTAAATTATTGATTAGCTTTACATATTCGCTAAATTGCCCAAATTCCACTTGGAACTTATCCTGTTTCATTAATTCAGGATATTGAGAAATATCGGGCAACCCGGCGATCGCATCCCGAACAGTTGGGCTATCAGGTAAACTAACAAGTTCCTTAGAAATGCGTTTTGCTTTGGCTGGTTTAGTAATTGGTGATGGGTAATTGGGAAGTGGCAAACCTTGGCGACAACCGATTAGAAATAATCTTTCGCGATGCTGAGGTACGCCAAAATGAGAAGCATCAAGTACTTTGTAAGGACTGAGAATGTCATAACCATTTTCTTGAAAATTCTCAATCACTTCATCCAGAAACTGTCGATGATTGCCTAAAGTTAAACCCTTAACATTTTCCATCACAAAGTATTTAGCGTTGAGTTCTTTCACTAGACGCATAAAATGTGAAACCAATTGATTGCGCGGATCGTCAAAGGCGCGTTTTCCCATCATCGAAAAGCCTTGGCAAGGTGGCCCCCCAAACACCACATCAACCTCGCGATCGCCTATTTTTGATCTTTGCCGAATGTCATCACCTGATATCTCTGTAACGCTAGCGCAAATCACTTTCCACATTGGGAAGTTATATTCATGGGTGGCACAGTGAATGGGATCGATTTCCACTGAGGCAAGTACATCAAATCCTGCTTGCTCAAAGCCAAGCGTCATTCCACCCACACCCGCAAATAAATCGACTGCGATCGGTCGTTGGTTGCCCATAATCCACAAAGCTTCTAGATACCAGTACAGAATATCTATTGTATAGGAACGATATCAAAGCACAAAATGGCTACG
>JBJTVM010000655.1:0-4793 GCA_046081205.1 Pseudanabaena sp.
CAGCGTAACCATCAATATGCATACCGCCAGATTCCCTATTCTGGCGTTGCACATTGTCATTAAGCAAGACTTATTGCAAATTAGTTTGTTTGTAAAACCCTTGTATACAGAGCATTTTAGAGATGCCGTGAAAAGTAAGATATCCTACAGAGTTGATTTACGACATGGATGTAAAGATTTTTTTAATAATTATTTGCGATCGTTCCCAGTCAAGTGATTGTGATGCGTCAGTTTACGAATGCGATCGCCCTTCGCTTTCCTGAATTTGCATACCTGCAATAACGGGATCAAAGCCAATAGGAAAATTTGTGCTGATACTATATTTTGCTTGTATAAACTTGGCTTCTGTAATTACTGCTTCTGAAAAGTCCGCACTACTTAGATTTGAGGCGCTTAAGTCAGCTTGCCGAAGTCTTGCCTGTGTCAAATTTGCACCGATTAGAATCGCTCCACTTAGAGAAGCTTTTAATAAGATCGCCTTTTTGAGAATTCCACCAGTAATTAGTGAACGACTGAGATTTGCTCCTGTTAAGTTTGCTTGACTTAGTTCAACTCGATTCAATATTGCGGTTGATAGATCTGTTTGAAGTAAAATTGCTTTACTTAAATCTGTACCTGTCAGGTTGGCTTGTCTTAGGTTAGCTCTACTCAAGTTAATCTCTTTTAAACCCAATCCACTTAAGTCAGCTCCATATAGATTGGAACCTTCAAAGTTTCGTTCACCTTGGTTGTAATGCTCTAGCAATTGTTCAGCGCTATTTACTCTTGTCATGTTGCCAATACCTAGAATTATTTATGCTTAAGTGACACTAGCGATCGCCTTGAATTATAGCGGTTTTCTAAATTCTCCTGATATATTTACAGTCAATATTTCGCAACCACAGTCTAGGAAAAAATTTACGGCATGGATGCTGAAATTTGTTTTGATGATTATTTGCAGATTTGCTCATCTAATGACTCGGTCAAAGGGAAATTTGATCATGGCATCTCTGTCGATTGCGGAAAATGGTAAGAATGCGTTAATTCGATATAGCCATTTGCGTCGTACTTCGCACGATGCAAATAGCGAAAAATAGTAAGAATCGCTTAGATTCTTACTATTTTTAGCTTTCGTTGAGTTGACGTTGATTTAGGGCTGCTATAACAATGAACAAGATCGCTAGGACAAATCAAAACCCAAATAAAGGCGGCGCTTCGCGCCGCCTTTATTTGGGTTTTGTTGCAATTAAGAGGCTGGTAACTCACCAGTGACATTGACTTTAAAAGCTTTTACTTCGTTAGCTTTAGGCAAGGTTAGTGTGAGGATACCATTGATATATTCAGCCTTAACTTGTTCGTTCTCGATCACTACAGGCAATGCAAAGACTCTGCGGAATTTACCATAGCTCATTTCACTCCAGTAGTAGCCCTTTTCAGATTCTTCCTTACGTTCAATGTGGCGTTCGCCAGAAATTGAGAGGGAATCCTTGGTTACTTGGATATCGAGATCTTTGGCCTCGATTTCAGGAAGCGAGAGTCTTAGAGTTAAGTGGTCACCATCATCGCGTAGTTCACTAGCAGGAACCCATCCGCCTTTTGGTGTTTCTTGATCTAATGGCGCAAATTCACGGAATAAGCGATCAAATTGACGACGTACTTCTTCCATTTCTTGGAAAGGTTGCCAACGTACTAACATAAATATCACCTTGAGCTATTTCAAAACAACAATGAGTTAACAATGAACGTTAGGAAGTAGATGAATAATTTGACGTTTTGTACTTCGCTTTCGTTCACATGATTATTATGAAATAGCTGCAAAGCTATGAGGAGCGGGTGAACCACACTTAAAAAGTGCGGTTCACCCTACAGGTGTTTATAATCACAAAGCACAAAACGGCTTAGCCGTTTTGTGCTTTTAAAACCCTTACAGGGTTTAGTTTTTAATTCACAGAAGTGTCGCCACGCTTCTATGAATTGGTATTAACTACGACTAGAAGCCATATTTTCAAATTTAGTTAAGCGTGGCTCAAATAGTAGTTTGACTGTACCAACTGGCCCATTACGATGTTTAGCAATAATAATCTCGGCTACTCCGCGATCGGGAGTTTCAGGATTGTAATATTCGTCACGATATAAATTAATGACCAAATCTGCATCTTGCTCAATACTGCCAGATTCTCTTAAATCAGATAGCATCGGACGTTTGTTAGTTCTCGCTTCCACACCGCGACTTAATTGTGATAGCGCGATTACAGGCACATTTAATTCACGGGCTAGAGCTTTGAGCGATCGCGTAATTCTAGAAATTTCTTGAACGCGATTATCAGAACCAGAGCCTTCCATTAATTGTAAATAATCAATCAGAATTAGTCCCAATACTCCGCCCTTTTCCGATTGTAATCGACGAGCCTTTGAACGCAATTCTGTAATGGGAGGATTGGGAGTGTCATCGATAAATAGAGGTAACTCTGAAAGCCCACTAATTGCCATCGCCACCGTTCCCCATTCATTTTCGCTAATTTGTCCAGTACGGAGGCGATTACTATCGATGCCCATGTCACTGGAGCGAACTTTAGATTGACTAGCTAAGAGGCGATAAACCAACTGCTCCTTGGACATTTCTAAGCTAAAAATTGCCACAGGCAGTCGGTGAATTTCTGCCATTTTTCGCGCTATTTCTAAGCCAAAAGCGGTGTTATGAACACAAATGTCATTGGCAACAAAATTATGAGTCTCAGGGATTGTCAAGTCATAAACTTGTTTCTCCCCAACAAACTCGATCGCTGTAATTTTGTCCCAGTAGATATCGCTAGTAGCAAGATTTTGTAATGATAGGCAATCAACGGCTGTAGCTAGCTTTAATAGTCTGTCTCTAGTGGGGGCACGTTTGCCTACGTGGATATTAGAACTATTAATGCCTGCTGTTTCGGCTAACTTTTGCCAAGAAAGATCACCTTTCACTAAGGTCAAATCATGCCAAACTTCAACAGGTATTAAATCAGTATTAGTTTGATATCGCTTCGTCACTAAAGTTAGCTGAGCTTTTTTAATAGCATCCTCTTTCCCAAAGATACCAATTTCATTAATTAGAGTTTGTAATGACAAAGCATCAGTAACATCAAGTTGCCAACAGTGGTGAAGTTCTTGTTTATATTTAAATTGCTTGTGTTTAAGCTTCGCAATTACACCAAATCTTAATAACAAATGCTGGACTTGACGAGCTAATTTTTCGCTGACAGTGGCATATCCTGCTTGAACTTGACCACTACTTAAAACAGACATCCAGCCATCAGTAGCTAATAAGCGATTCAAAAACAAAGCAATTAATTTCTTTTCTAAGCGAAAAATAAAATCAGGAATAGTTTTGTAATGGGCATTCTTACCCCAAATTTCTAAATCTCTTAACCATTGAATTAAAGGATTACCTGCACCTCTTTGTTGTGCTGTAATATGCAGAGTTGCAGCGCGATCGCCATGGGTATCAATAGTTACCTTTAAACTAGGAGCAAATTGTTGAACGGCAGCAATAAAATCATCTTGAATCTGAGAATTGATATTTGTAAATCTAGGGCTAGTCTGGGTTAAACAGCCATCGCCTAAAAGATAAGCTAAGAGCTTAATTTCACAAATAGGACAAACTTCTTTCCCAAAAACTGCAATCTGACGGGGAAGAGCAATTTTATCCCCCACAAATAATTTACTTAGCGACTGCCAACCCGTGATCGTTAAAAATGGATGCGTTAAAGTTGTTTCAATCTGTCGCCCTAATGCAGTTCTCACTCGAAATACTGGCTTCATACCATCATCAATAAAAGCCGATGGTTGTGTTAAATGAAAACGCCAATTTTCTCCTAATGTTAATAGATTTGGTTTTGTTTGACTTTGTTGGTACTGCTGATAAATTGAGGCGATCGTCCTAATACTGCCATCGGCTAAAACTAATTCACTATCAAAGGCTAAACATTTCCCCATTGATGGGCGACCTGCGAGGATAATTAAATCCGATCGCTGCAATCCATTGGTCATGGCATCAAAATCATAAAATCCTGTAATTAAACCTGTAGCGGTAGAATTACCAGTACCAAGGGAATTAAAGCGATTTTCTAATTCGTAAAAGGTTTTCGTGAGAATATCAGCAGCAGGAACCAATCCTTGTTGAGCGCGGGATTGCGTAACCGCAAAAATCTTTTGTTCCGATTGATCAAGAAGTTGAGCTAGTTCAATTTCGTTACTGTAACTAATATCGACTACACCTCTAGCGGCTTCAGCAAGCTTGCGTCTTGCGTATTTATCTGCAACTAATTGAGCATAAAAATCAATATTTACGGCACTAACGGTGCGATCGCAGAGTTGAGCAATTTTGGTCTGACCGCCGATTTTTTCGAGCATATCGCGATCGCTGAGCCATGTGGTCAAGCTCATCATGTCTGTAGGATTGGACTGGTTGTGCAACATCAAGCAAGCCCGAAAAATTTCCTGATGTGCCGCTACATAAAACATTTCAGGACGCAGGGTATCAAGCACGCGTGATACCGCCTCTGGATCGATTAAGATTCCCCCTAAAACAGCCTCCTCTGCCTCAATATTCTGTGGTGGTAAGCGATCACTGATAGATTCAAAGTCTTTGCTCATATAACTTACTGACTGGTTTGCTATCTGGGGAATTTGCTTAGAAAGTAGAAGGCTGGAGTGCATTCATAATTCTAGGGTTTAATTGCTAAATTAACGTCAATTCGACAAACGCGCAAAATGGTAAAAATCGCCCTGCGATTTTTACCATTTTGCGCGTTTGTCGAATTGACGTTAATTTAGCA
>JBJTVM010000656.1:0-1853 GCA_046081205.1 Pseudanabaena sp.
CGAGATTCTTTCTGATTCTTCTGCTTGCAACACTGGACATTGCTCGAAGAATTGATTGAACTTTTGGCTGAGTTCAAAGAGATATTGACAGAGACGGTTTGGGAATAATTCTTCCGCAACCGCATCGATCGCTTCGGCAAATTGCAACAAATGCTTCGCCAAAACAATCTCTGGCTCTTGAGTGAGCTTGACTGCATCAGTATTTAAGCTAGCAAAATCAATTTCGCCCTTGCGCCCAATACCTTGTACACGCACATAGGCATAAAGCATATAAGGAGCCGTGTTTCCTTGCAGGGCTAGCATCTTGTCAAAGCTGAAGATGTAGTTACTGGTGCGATTTTGCGATAGGTCAGCGTACTTCACGGCTCCGAGTCCGACGGCTTCGGCGACATCTTGCTTAAATTCCTCTGAGGCTTCAGGGTTGCGAGTTTCGATATCGGCGCGGGCGCGAGTAATGGCTTCTTCTAGCAGACTTTTGAGAGCGATCGTATCCCCCGATCGCGTTTTAAACTTCTTGCCATCGTCACCCATCACTAAACCAAAGGGAACATGGGTAGTCTGCACAGTTTCAGGAATCCAATTAGCGCGTTTAGCAACTTGGAAGACTTGAGCAAAATGTCCTGACTGTCCGATATCAGTTACATAAATGATGCGAGTGGCTTTGTCTTCGCAAATGCGATAACGCAGAGCCGCAAGGTCAGTAGTTGCATAGTTGTAGCCACCATCAGATTTCTGAACGATTAGCGGTAAGGGTTGACCATCTTTATTGGTAAATCCTTCTAAAAAGACACATAACGCACCTTGATCTTCCTGCAATAAGCCTGTTTCGCGTAAGTCGGTAACGACATCGGATAGAAACTGATTATAAAAAGATTCGCCACGTTCTTCTAATTGAATATTAAGAGCATCATAAATCTTTTGAAACTCACGGCGTGACTGTTCGCAAAGTAGTTGCCATGCGAGTTTGGCTTCAGTACCTCCCGCTTGTAACTCCACTACAGCGTTGCGAGAAGTTTCCTTAAAGACTTCGTCTTCATCAAAGCGTTTTTTGGCGGCACGATAGAGTTCTACTAAGTCACCGATCGCGATCGCATCGGCTTTAGTCAGCGCATCGGGATAAACTTCGCGCAAGTAAGAAATCAACATCCCAAATTGAGTTCCCCAGTCACCGACATGGTTTAGACGGAGGACTTCATGTCCTTGAAATTCTAAAATTCGGGCAATACTGTCACCGATAATCGTCGATCGCAAATGTCCGACATGCATCTCCTTAGCAATATTCGGGCTGGAGAAATCGACAATTACGCGATCTGGTTTCTCGACCTTAGCGATCGCCAGGCGATCGCTTTTTTGCATTTTTGCTAATTGAGTTTCTAGGTAACTAAGTTTCAGCTTTAAGTTAATAAAACCTGCTCCTGCGATCGTCGGAGTCTCGAACATATCGTCAACTTTTACGTTTGCGATTATTTGAGCGGCTACATCTTGAGGCTTTTGTTTGAGTTTTTTAGTTAAACCTAAAGCCGCATTACATTGATAATCGCCAAACTTAGCATCCTTAGAAGCCGCGACTGCGGGATCTTGGTTAGCATATTCTGCACCAAAGGCGGCAGTGATCGCTTTAGAGAAACGAATTTTTAAATCGGATAAAATGGAAGTGGTCATGGGTTAGTAGCTAAGATCTTAGGCTAATCAATATAGCTTTTTTATGCTCTACTCAATATTATGGGCGATACAGCGCTTTGCGCTTACTTAAAAACCAGAAATATTTTTGAAAGTGGCGCGAAGCGCCACTTTCAAAAATATTTCTGTACTACTTAAAGCCTCAATAGGCTGTAAGAGGGAACTACATATGC
>JBJTVM010000657.1:0-7332 GCA_046081205.1 Pseudanabaena sp.
TTGCAACCATACAGAGACAAAATGCCAAAAATTAAGGCAATAAATGGGTATTGTAGAGATTTGGCTTTCCACATAAATTAAGTATTCCTTTAGCTCACATGCAACTAATATCTAGTCATCAACAAATCTTTTTTGCAAAAATCTCAAAACTATGTGGATTTCATTTTACTGACGACAAAATGAAATCCACCTTACACTATCCTGCCTAGCATTTTGCATATCCTGCTCAGCCATTAGCCAAATAAATTTTCGCTACGCGAAAATTTATTTGGTTCTTTCATGTATAGTTATAGATCGCACGATCTTTCATGCTCGGATCGGGTTATTTAAAAAATTGAAGAAATTAGTTCCAACTAATTCGCCAATACCTGTACGGCATCTACTGAATACTTAAAAACCATGAGTTACGCAATCATTGAAACAGGCGGTAAGCAATACCGCGTCGAAGTCGGCAGATTTTATGACGTTGAGCTACTAGAAGCCGAAGAAGACAGTAAATTGACCATTGATAAAGTTTTGTTTGTCAATATGGATGGCGACATTTCCATCGGTCAGCCCATTGTTGATAGCGCTAGCGTAGAAGTTACCGTAATGCGCCATCACAAGGCGAAAAAAGTAATCGTTTACAAAATGCGCCCCAAAAAGAAAACCCGCAGAAAGAATGGTCACCGTCAGCCGTTGACTCGGATTATGGTTGAGGCAATCAACCTTAGCGGTAAGGCAGCTTAAACATAAATGAACTGAGCTTGTTTCCGTTCATTTGTGCATCTTTATAATTTTTAAGAGGATACAAAACAAATGGCACATAAGAAGGGTACAGGTAGTACAAGAAACGGTCGTGACTCTAATGCTAAGCGACTTGGTGTAAAGCGTTACGGTGGTCAAGTCGTTAAGGCTGGTAGCATCCTAGTACGTCAACGCGGTACTAAGTTTCACCCAGGTAACAACGTCGGTCGTGGTAGCGATGACACATTGTTTGCAACCGTTGACGGTGTTGTGACTTTTGAGCGTTTTGGCAAAACCCGCAAGAAAATTAGCGTTTATGCACCTGTAGCTGTAGAAGTTGCAGAAGCATAAGTTGCTTAATAACTAAAAAAATATGAATTCGATAGCGCCATTTACGCCGCGCGAAGCGCGGCGCAAATGGCGAAAAATGGTAAGAATCGCTTAGCGATTCTTACCGTTTTTCGCTTTCGTCTAATTGACGTTAAAAAAGGTTGCATTTCTTGCAACCTTTTTTAACGTCAATTAGAGTCTGTGCTTTGCACAGGCTTTATTTTTGTGTTTTTAATGACTCATATTGCTGCAAAAGGCTCTTGAGCTTTTCGATTTGAATTGGCTTGCTGATGTAGCCACTCATTCCTGCATCACGACAGAGATGTTGATCATCATCAGTAGCATTTGCGGTCATGGCAACGATCGCCACTGGGGGTAGTTGACGTTCTGATTCCTGCTTACGAATATACTTAGTTGCCTCTAATCCGTCCATTTCAGGCATTTGAATGTCCATCAAGATCAGATCGTAGGATTTATCAGCGATCTCCCTAATCGCTTCCTCCCCGTTATTAACTACGTCCGCCTGGTAACCTAAGTGAGTTAGTACCCGTTTAGCAACTTTCTGATTGACAGGGTTATCTTCAGCTAACAATATGTTGAAACTAGATAAAGATGAGTCGAGATTTCCTGAAGTATCCATAACTGTATGGTGTTAGTATTTCCTGTCTGAAATCGTCGGTGTAATCGCTAGGTTTATTTAACCCATAATCTGCGGTACGCGGAAAAAATCTTCTTCGCGATCGGGAGCGCAGTTGAGTAATGCCTCACGATCTTCAAAGGGTTTTAATATATCAGGACGGGTAATATTGACCGTATTAACAGCTCTAGTTGTGGGTTCTACCCCTTCTAGTAAAGGATCGAGTTCATTTAGCTGTTGGAAATAGTCCAGAATGCTATCTAGTTGCTTAGTAAAAGAAATTTCTTCAGCTTCAGTTAATTGCAACCGTCCTAAATGGGCAACGTGACGAACTTGCTCTCTATCGATCATGATTTTTATATATGTTATAGGAACTACTATCAAGACAAGGCGCTTAAGCCCCCTGTCTTAAGATTTTGATAAAAGATTCTGATAAAAGAACTATGCAAATCTTTTGTGACTGTCTTTTGCATAAATAATTAGTGATATGTACCACTGCCATGTATCACTAACTATTCACTTTGTAATGCCTATTCTGTTGGATAGGAAGGAAACAACTCTAGAAAAACAAGTTAATGTCGGCTCTACCAGTAGTTTTTAGCCAGTTTTGGGCTTCGATGTAGTTGTTGGGAGCAAGGCGAATCGCTCTTACCCAATGGTCAGCAGCTTTGTTGAAATATTCTTCAGCTTGTTCTTCGTCTTGAGCATTTTCGCCTTTGTGGTGATAAATCACGGCTACGTTATTGAGAGCTTGGGGCATTCGTGGATTAAGGTCGATCGCCTGTTCATAAAACTCTAGAGCCTTGTCATGGTCGCCATTGCTAGCATGAATCAATCCCATGTTGTAATACACATAGCTGCGATCGTAGGAATTTTCCTCAAGCTTGAGTGCTTCTTCGTAGTTAGCTAATGCTTCGGCATATTCGCCATCACCTTGAGCCGACATGCCATCACGGTAGTAGGCAAATGCTTCTTTTTCTTTCTGACTAGCAGGAAAGAGTTTTAAAATCGTGTCAGCAATAACGGTAAAGGTTTGATCGACGAAGTTGTCATTACGTTGCGATCTAGGCATAGTTCTTTATAAATTTGCAGTCAGTGTTAACTAGCATATCAAAAGCTTAATAAATTAAAACCAATCAAGATTAGGAGTCTCACTTCGCGAGACTCCTAATCCTAGCTAGATGCGCTAGTGTAAAAACGGAGGGCAAAGCGCCAAAACCGATTTGAAATAAAGAGTAAGCCGATCGCTAAAAACATAGAACCCATAATCCTCATTGATTCTCCTCTCCCTAAAAGGGTTTCGGCAGGAACAGTGGTCAAAAAGGCGATCGGCACAACAAAGGTAAAAAAGAAGCGATAGGAGGCGGGATAGGCTGCCATCGGATAGCGTCCTGCTTCCATTAAGCCGCGTAAAACTTCGGTAACGTTATAAATTTTTACAAACCAGATGCTAGTTGCACCAAGGATGAACCAAATACTGTAAAGACTAATGCAACCAAAAATTAGCGGAATTAAGCCCCATAGATAATTGCCTAGACTTAACCCAAGTTTATGACCCGCATAAAGCAAGATGCCACAGCCAAAGATTAAATTTGGGAACCCCCAAGGTGATATAGCTCTTGCCGATAGCCAAAACTGACTGCTAATCGGCTTTAAAAGAACAAAATCTAATGTGCCATTTTGAACATGATCAACAATTTTGCTTAAGTTCGGCGCAAGAAAAGTACTCGAAAACCCTTCTAAGATTGTAAATATGCCCAGCACTATGATCGCTTCTTCCCATCGCCACCCTGAAAAAGAGTAACCAGTGCGATAAAACAAAAACAGCCCAAACAAACTTCCCGCCAAATTGCCAATACTGCCCAAAGCTGCGATCGCAAAGTTAATGCGATATTCGAGTTCAGCGGCGATCGCCGTTGACCAGAATAGTTTTAATGCGTGAAGATATTTACTCATACTGATATTCAACACGAAATTTAAGCAATGCTATAGCATTGCTTGAATTTCGTGTTTTCTTGCAATTAATTTAGGCTTAGGCGTAACCACGACCCCTAGGGCGATCGTTACTACGCTCAGCACGAGGCTTAGCCTTATTAACGCGAAGGGTTCGTCCCATCCATTCAGCTTCGTTTAGCGCCGCGATCGCCGCTTCTTCCTGAGCATCATCCTCCATGTCCACGAAGGCGAAGCCCCGAACCCGACCTGTTTCTTGGTCGGTGGGCAATTGCACACGCTTTACCGTGCCGTAGTCTGAAAAGACGCTTGTTAAGTCGTCCTTAGCAGCTTGGTAAGACAAATTTCCAACGTAAATAGTCACAGTCAGTTCGCTCCAAAAAAGAGATCGATATAATAATTTAGCCAGTCTTCGGAAAAGACTCGCTCGATCCGAGATCTCACAAATCCAACCTAAATTTCAGCTTTGATATAGTTTACCTTTTAGCCGCAACAATTTGCGTAGGCTGTATTACAAAGCTTTGTACAACTAATGGTAAAGGGATCTCAAAAAATTTAAAAAGATTTATAACTTTCTTGCTGGAAGCGGTATTTATGATGATTAAAGATTGGCTTAAACCCAATCTCCCCAAAAGGTGGTCAAAATTTCATTCTAAAGAAATAGGTGCAATTACTTAGACTAGTAATTGCTACTCTTACAGCAACGTAAGAGTTAGCTAAGAAAAATCAAACCCCAAGAAAAAAAGAACGGATCGAAGAGCCGCCCTTCTCTTCTTGGGATTGCAGCTATATGTTTTATGTAGCCTTTATCAGGCTAGTGAAGTACAGGTTTGTTTCTCCGACTTTGGCTGGGAAACAAACCTATGTACCTCGCTTGCTTGAAAAACGCTATAAGACAGTGTTCCCTTTCTTAGAATCACAACTCTAGTGGGGTATGATGACAGATGTCTTAAATATGTCTTCTGTCTAATCTGGCTCTGAGTAAAGCTTGACATAAGTAGCTAATCATAATCCTTAAGGCTAGATCCTGTTCCGCCCACACAGCAAGCAGAACAGGATTATCGGTTTTAAGATTATTGATGCCTAGTTACTTAGCTCTACAAAAAAGCGATCGCAAAAGTTATAAAAAATATGGGTAAACAAAGCCGGCTGCTTGCCTTTGTAATGGCAATTTTAATAGGGGCTGTGTATCTAATCATCAGCAATCCGCCGAAGCTAGGTTTGGATTTACGAGGTGGTGCACAGCTTACACTCCAAGCCAAAATTAATCCTGAACAGGGGATTAATGAAATTACACCGCGCATCATGGAAACCGCCAAGTTTGTGGTGGAACAGCGCATTAACGGGCTAGGAGTGTCTGAAGCAACAATTTTGCTATCAGGTAATAATCAACTGGTGGTGCAACTTCCAGGGGTGAATAATCCTGCTCAAGCCGAGCGCGTCATTGGTACAACGGCTCAACTTGATTTTCGTAAGCAAAAGAAAGGTACGGAAAGTGAGTTAAGGGCAAGATTGCAAATCCAGCAGGCGGCGACAATCCAGCGTGAAGTACTAAAAAATTCTACTGATCAAAAGGCGATCGCTGAGAACGAAGAGGCCTATAAAAAAAGTATTGAAGACTTAAAAGGGATTTTTGAGCGCACAGGTTTAACAGGAAATATGCTCAAAGACGCTGTAGCTGCACCAACGGGAGGTGGGCCTGACTCTTGGCAAGTAGCTCTGACGTTCGACGATCAAGGCGGCGATCTATTTGCCAAAACCACTGGCGAAATCGGTGGTACTGGTAGGGTTTTAGGGATTTTCTTAGACGATAAATTAATTAGCTTTCCGTCAGTTGGGCCTGAGTTTCAAGGCAAAGGTATTACAGGCGGTCGAGCAGTTATTACAGGCAACTTTACTTTAGATACCGCCAATGAACTTGCACTGCAATTAAGGGCTGGAGCCTTGCCAGTGCCTGTGGAAATTGTGGAAAACCGCACAGTCGGTGCAACCTTGGGTGCAGATAGCGTTCTCAGCAGTATTTATGCAGGTGTTGCTGGATTATTGCTGGTATTAATCTTTATGGTGATTTATTACCGCATTTTGGGTGTAGTTGCAGATATTGCGCTGATCACCTATGCGGTGATTACTTTTGCCTCATTTAGCGTACTGGGTGTGGTGCTGACCTTACCAGGCATTGCAGGTTTTATCCTGAGTATCGGTATGGCTGTAGATGCGAACGTACTAATTTTTGAGCGGACTAAAGAAGAACTCAAAGCAGGACGTACACTTTATAAATCCGTTGAAGCAGGTTTTTATCGCGCTTGGTCAAGCATTCTGGATAGTAATGTGACCACTTTGATTGCCTGTGGGACTTTGTTTTGGTTAGGTTCAGGATTTGTGAAGGGATTTGCGGTCACTCTTGGTGTGGGCGTGCTGACTAGCATGTTTACCGCAGTTACTTTAAGCCGATCGCTAATGCTCGCTATGATTAGTAATCCTAATTTCCGCAAGCCTGAATACTATGGCATGAAAGCTTTTGGCAAAATCTCCACAACTACTGATCTAGATGCGATCGCCGAAGAGAAAGCAAGCGACAAGAAAAACGACAATACTACAGGTGCGGTGTTATGAGATTAGATGTAATTAAGAATGCTCGCCTCTATGTTTCCATTTCCTCTGCCGTAATTTTGGCGGGGCTAGTGGCGATGGTGGTTTCTTTTCAGCAGCTAGGATCGCCCTTACGATTGGGAATCGACTTCACTGGTGGTACGAGCATTACCCTTGGTCTAGCCTGTGATAGTACCAATAACTGCGGTAAAAAAATAGATGTCGGTGTGGTGCGTCAAGCGATCGAGAGTAAAGGCTTTGCCAATAGCGTAATTCAATCAGTTGAAGGCAAAGATCTTAAAGGTGTATCCATAAGAACAGCACGGCTGACCACAGAGCAACGCGAAAATTTGCGCTCATTACTTGCTGATACTTTGAAGCAATATGGTGAGATCGATCCTAAAAAGTCTCAGATTGATGAGGTGGGTCCCTCAATCGGTCAGCAAGCGCTGAGCAATGGTTTACTGGCCTTGGCAATCTCCTTTGCAGGGATAGGCATTTTTCTGGCATTCCGATTTCAACTTGATTATGCAAGTTTTGCTATTGTGGCGCTGTTCCACGATATTTTCGTCACCGCAGGTATTTTTTCGATCCTTGGTTTGACGCTAGGGGTGGAGATCGACAGCCTTTTTATCGTGGCGATGTTAACTATTTGCGGATTCTCAGTGAATGACACTGTTGTAATTTACGATCGCATTCGCGAAAATGTGAAGATTGATGCAGGTGCAACTAAGTTTAATGAGCTAGTCAACGCTTCGGTTAATCAAACTTTAGGGCGATCGATGAATACTACGCTAACTTCTACACTGCCCCTGATTGCGATCTTTTTATTTGGTGGAGCAACCCTGAGATTTTTCTCTTTAGCTTTGATTATTGGCTTTTTATCGGGAGTTTATTCCAGCATTTTCAATGCCAGTATTTTCCTAGCATGGTGGCGTAGTCGCCAGACTGCAAAAATTAGTCAACAGCCACTAGAGTCAAACTAAATGACAAGGGCGGTGCTTCGCACCGCCTTTATCATTTCAAAACCCAAAAGATGAGTGGCGGCGCTTCGGGCCGCCACTCATCTTTTGGGTTTTATGTCCTAAGCAAAACTT
>JBJTVM010000658.1:0-7018 GCA_046081205.1 Pseudanabaena sp.
TAAGTAGTTAAGCAAAATTAATTACATATTTTGATCCAAACTCTCGCAGAACTTTTTCAACATATGAGACTAAACTTTCCCAAGTTTCATATGCATCTAGTTCAATCCACTCATATTTCATGAAACGCCATAAAATTTCAATCATGTTTAGCTGAGGACTATAAGGGGGCAACTGAAAAATCTCGACTTGCTGGTTCTTCCACTGCTCTAATTTCTCTTGAATCATTTGACTGGTATGAATAGAGGCTTTATCCATAACAATCACAGTTGTCTTGGTGGATTGACGAGCAAAGTCATCAATACAAGCGAGAATGACTGCACTGGTGATACTGCGTTCAAAAACATAAGCAGATAAGTCATTGTTTCGATTCATCAACCCCACAACATTTAACCGCTTACTACGTTGACTGGGTAGGCTTAAACCCAGTCCTTTCTCTTGCCAAGCATAGGGAATCGGTGGAGTCAAAGAAAAGCCACTTTCATCAAGATATCGCAAATCGATTTTCCCTTGCTTTTCTTGTTCAAGCAATTCGGTGAGTTGTTGCTGTTTCTCTCTATACTCCTGCTGATCAGGTTTTCCACCAACGACTCGACGCACCCGTCGCCAACTCATTGCTAAGCTTTTAAGCACCCGTTTGATGGTATCTTTGCTCACCTTAATTTGCCATTCTTCCTCAATATTCTGCAGCACTCGCTTGAGTTGTTTCGGTGATTGTTTCACCCATTGTTTTATTTGTTCTTGCTGCTCACGGCTAAACGTCGGTTTACGTCCTCGTCCTGCTCGGTCACATAATCCCACCAACTTGTGCATTTCCCATGCCACAAACCAGTTATGAATCGTTTTGCGACTCACTCCAAATATTTGCATCAGTTGCCCTATCCTTATCCCTTGAGCACTCAAAAGAATACAGTGTGCTCGTTGGCGGATTGCCAAGCGTTGACTTTGACGATAGATCCTCCACAGAAGTTTTGTCGTCTCAGGGGAAAGTGGCGCTATTAGTCTCATAGCAATTAGATAGGATATGGTGATTTTTAGAATCTTCCCATTAGTTCGGATATGTGTAAATAATTCTGCATAGCTACTTAGAGATTAGCAGCAGCTTGTGTTCCGCCTGTGATATTTAATTGCTGGGCATTATTAATATCTGGAGAGACTTGTGTGCCTAAATTCCCAACACCTTGAGTTGGCACAATTGACTGAGCGAATGCTTCACTACTCATAACAAAGGGTTGCATCAGTAGTAGGGCGATCGCTACTCCTCTAATTTGCGCGAAATTGCTCTTGACAACTATAGACATTTTGCTTCTCCTTTGTTGTGAGTTAGGAATAAATATTGATTGCTTTTAACTGCTCTTAATTACTTTAATTAATTACTTTAATTTAGAGCAAGTTTGCACTGAATCTTTCATTGTTCAAACCTATGATTAGCAGAAGGCATTAAAAGACTTTTATAACATTTAAACACCTGAACAATATGGCATTCATTATTAATTTTTGTGTATTGAATATAAGATCCAAGAAAAATTGTGCCCTAAATTTATGATTCAAGTTATTCTTTGATAAAATGTCGCTAACCAAAATTGATATTAGTATCATGAGATTCTGCAAACTAATTAATCATCATCGATCGCATTTTTTGATTTTTGGCTATGTTCTACTTAGCTTGGTAGAAACAGTAGCAGCAGAAACGCTTAATTCGGGTAATTCTCTAACTACGCCAGTACCCATAGTTTCTTCTCCAATTGCTCAAGCGATCGTTGTTCAAAAAGTTGAAGTTATTGGTAGTACGATCTTAACTAGTGCAGAGCTAGCGACAATTTCTAAAAGTCTAGAAGGTCAACAAGTAACTTCCGAACAAATCCAACAAGCTGCTCAATCAATTACCCAAATCTATGCCAATCGTGGCTACCTTACTTCTCAAGCAGTAGTCGATCCGCAGAAAGTAGTTGATGGCATAGTTACCATTCAAGTAATCGAAGGACGAGTCGAGAAAATTGAAATCTTAGGCTTAACTCATACCAATCCCGAATATGTGCGATCGCGAATTGCCTTAGGCACAGGTACACCTCTCAACACTGCTAAACTCGAAGACCAATTGCGATTATTACGGGCTGATCCCATATTTAGTGATATTGAAGCGAGCTTAAAAGCAGGAAGTCAAGCTGATAGCAGTATTCTCGTCGTTACCGTGAAAGAAGCGAATCAGTTTGGCGGATTTGCTAGCATTGACAACTTCTCACCTCCTGCGGTTGGATCAGAGCGTTATGGTGGTGGCTTGTTCTTTCGGAATCTCTCTGGCAATGGTGATACATTCACCGCTTCCTATTACGGAACTACCACGGGAGGCTCGAACCAATACGATCTTTCCTACAGTATTCCACTCAATCCAATGAACGGAACTTTATCACTACGATATTCTCCTAGTAACTATCGGATTACGCAGTCTCCTTTTGATATATTGAATATCCGTGGAAACAACAATTTATTTGACCTAACCTTTCGGCAACCATTGGTTAGAACCAATATAGAAGAATTCGCTCTATCTCTCGGCTATAGCTATCAAAAAGGGCAGACATTTGCTTTCAATGATCTTGCTACACCATTTGGGATTGGACCAGAAGCCGATGGCACAACCCGCACCAGTGTGATTAAGTTTGGGCAAGACTATACATTACGAGATTTATTCGGGGCTTGGTCTTTGCGATCGCAGTTTAGCTTAGGAACAGGACTATTTGGTTCTACCAATGTCGCGACACCTAGTGGCTCATTTTTCAGTTGGCTCGGACAAGTTCAGCGAGTACAGTCTTTGGGAACTGATTCTCTCTTAATCGGCGCTTTAGATTTGCAACTATCTGCCGATCCCTTATTGTCTTCGCAACAATTCACTATTGGTGGTGGTCAGTCTCTGCGAGGGTTTCGCCAAAATGCACGTACTGGCGATAATGGGATTCGCTTCTCCTTAGAAAATCGATTTGTGATGCTTCGCAATGAGCAGAATGCGGCTTTGCTACAGGTGATCTCCTTTCTAGATGCTGGTGCAATCTGGAATCATCCTAATAATCCTAATACTTTACCCAGCCAAAACTTTTTAGCAGGTGGGGGACTAGGTTTACTATTTACGCCTCTAGAGAAATTAAATATACGCTTAGATTATGCGATTCCCTTTGTCAATCTCAGCGATCACGGCACAAATTTACAAGAGTCGGCTCTTTATTTCAGTTTGGGATACCAATTCTAGTCTAATGGGCTTCTCAGGTTAGCAACTTCTTGCAAGCTAAGTCCAGTCGCACGACTAATAGCATCATCATCCAGCAAAGCTAACAATTGCTTAGCCATTTCTAGCTTTGCTTCTCTTCAAAGCACAAAATAGCAACGCTATTTTGTGCTTTGGTACAGCCTATTGAGGCTTTGAGGAGTACAGAAATATTTTTGAAAGTGGCGCTTCGCGCCACTTTCAAACATATTTCTAGATTTTAATTAAGCGCAAAGCGCTGTATCAAGTGTCTTGAGAAAGCTATGCACCAGTGTTTGGGCGAATCAAAACTATGGGAGTCTGTTCCGCAGCATTTCCCGCAGGGTTCATTAATAGTGCTTGGTTGAGGATCTTTTCTGATGCCCCAGAAGTTGCGGCTAATACTTTGACACGACGCAAATCATTGACATCGACGATCGCAGCTTCCAGTCCTGTACCTGCTTTGATCTCATCAACCACTGCTTGAGGATCTTTGGGGCCTAAAACAATAAATTGATCATAGGGTGGCAGAGTTCCTGTTACATCATCAATCAGTCTCGCCTGATCGCCAGCCAACATATAGAACACACCAGGAAATCGCAGAAATGCTTTGGCTAAAGCGCCAACAATGAAGGCAAAAGCAACGCGCCAAGCTCCTGACTCATTAATCAGCGATTGTAAGCCGCAAGCCGTAGCGAGGCTAGATGTACTTTTAAAGTAATAGCAAAGACGCTTAGCCAACCACTTGGGCTTAATGTCACTAGGATGGTAGAAATTACCTTGCATAATTGCAATCGGAGTTTCAGCGATCGTCACAATATCACCTGCTTGCGCATGACTCATCACATAGCGCTGCATTACCTCTACAGGATTATCTCCTGCTGATAGGATATGCGTGCGGATGGGTAGCACATCTGCATCGGGTGTGGGCCGCCAACGTTCCCTTTGATTGGCATCGGGAAACTGTAAGGGGATAATGCAATGCTTGATTTTTTCTTCACGACCTGCAGGACCGTAAATAGTGTAATTAACACGTACCCATACAGTTTTTAGTTCCTCTAAGTTTTTGCCACTCAGGTCAATCTGGATTTCTACTCCTGTACTATGACTAGGGGTAACAATATATGATTCCCAATAGTTGTCATTGCGACTGGTGGCATTAGGATGGCGCGATCGCAACTGCACTTGGCTGTTGATCCCATCAAGGTTATTACTAGACAATATGGAGATTACAGGATCTACCTCGACTAGGAATACATCCAAATTGCGAGTTTTGTTTGTGGCAGTTAGTAGCAATTCCAAACGATAGTGATCAGGCTCATAGGTCAAAAATTGCCAAATTCCACTATCAAATTCTAGTAAGTTACCTTGACGAGTATTGTATTGCCACTCAAACAATAACCACAACAACACAACTAGACCACCTAAAACCGCGATCGCAATACCTACACCAATCAAAATATTCATAAGCCTTAAATACCTACTTCCTAATCTTTAAGCCCTAAGAGTAATGACTAATCTTTTTGTGAAACAGCTTTGCTGTTTCACAAAAAGATTAGTCGCTAACCTCTAATCTCTACTAATAGATTGCTTCAGAATTTTACAAAGTTCTGCGATCGCATGTAAGCCGCCATCAGGCTCTGCAAGTTTCCGCACCATCGCACTACCAACGATCGCTCCATCGGCATTCCAATCGATTACTTGTTTGGCATGTTCAGGTTGCGAGATCCCAAAACCAACAGCGATCGGTTTATCTGTGATCACTCTCAGTTGTTCAATCATCGTTTTGACACCCTTAGCAACTTCAGTACGCACACCTGTAACCCCTGTAGCACTGACCACATAGATAAAACCCTGTGACTTTGCGGCGATCGCACTCACGCGATCAGGAGGACTAGTGGGCGCAACTAACAAAATTACTTCAATACCTGCTTTTTGAGCTGGTTCTAACAAAACATGGGATTCTTCAAGAGGTAAGTCAGGTACTACCAAACCGCGAACACCAGCTTCATAAATTGTCTGTAAAAAATTTTCTACACCTAGATTCAATATTGGGTTGTAGTAGGTAAATAAGATAATTGGCGATCTCAGTTCTGGTGCAACGTCCCGAACAATATCTAAAACCTTTTCTAAGGTTGTCCCATTCTGTAACGCTCTTGTCGCTGCGGCTTGAATTACAGGCCCATCGGCAAGAGGATCAGAGTAAGGTACACCAAGCTCGATCATATCCGCACCGTTCTGATCCAAGACCCGCAAAGCTTTTGCTGTTGTCTCTAAGCTAGGATCACCAGCCGTAATGAATGGAATAAGAGCGGGTTGCCCTTTAGCTCGCAGTTCTTCAAATCGAGCGGAAACGGATATCATGACGTAAAAATTCCCACAAAATGTAGTCCCGTAATATAGTAGCGCCTCATGGCTACCTGTTACCGATACCTGTCCAAACCAATAAGACTAAAATCGTTATGAAGACACGATTTTAGTCTTATTGAGGTTTACACTTTCCAGCACGAATTAGTCCAATTCGTTTGGCGATCGCTTCACCTTGGGAAGCAAATGCTCCCCATGTTTCCGTAGCATTTAAAACTTCCTCGCAGCGATCGCTGTTGACAATTTCACAAATACCAGTATCGCGCTTACAAATAAACCACTGATTTGACGTAACGGTTTCACAGGGATTTTGTGAATTGTTAATTTGAGTAGACATTAAGATTTTAGTTACAATGCTAAATTAAATAAATGTATGAGATGCTCTCATGTATTTATTTAATTTAGCAGCTTGCATCAAGTCGCTAAACGCAGTACAAGAAAGCATAGATTTGTTAAGGTTTTGTAAAATATTGCAGCCTGTTTAAGAGATCCTCTATAAATATAAACAAAAAAATGGCGTTAACTATGGCGCAAGTCTTTGGAGAATTTACAGAAGATTTTTCGGAAAGAAGCGAATTTTTGGTTCTTGGGTTTTCTCCATCCTCTCTACCAATTCAACTACGCTGGAGGACAAATGGGCTTTCGGCTGATTTCCTAGGAGACTATGTTAAAAACTTTTTCCCAGGTGATTCTAGTGCCGCTTTAAACAAACAAACTGAAATACGTCATGCAGTTAGTTTCGTTGCTAATGAGTTGCTTGAGAATGCAATGAAATACAGTGATAAAAGTGCAGGACAACCAATTAACTTGGAAGTACATTTGTTTAGCGATCGCCTAATATTTTTATCAAAAAACAGTGTTCATCAAAATGCGATCGCTGATTTTCAGACTTACTTACAAAAAATTACCACTGGTGATGTCAGTGAAATGTATATTAACCAAGTTGAAAAAAGTATTGATATTGATGAATCTGAAAGCTCAGGGCTTGGCTATTTAACCATGATTATGGACTACAAAGCATCTCTAGGTTGGAAGTTTGAACAGATATCAGACAATAATCCCATCAACATCGTAACAACAATGGTGCAGCTACCTCTATAGCGACGCATTGAAAAAATACACATTTAAAAAATTATTTAAAACAGTCCAAGTTGGTATTACCAAACATTTTAATCAAGTTTGTATTAGGAGAATTTTGAAGAATGGAAGTTAAAGGAGATGATTATCGGGTCTGGTATGAACAATCAGATGTAGTTATCTATTGCCAAGGATCTTTACGCTTAGCAGGCACAGATGAATATGCCCCAATTGTCCGAATTTTAGAAGATGTAATTGCCCAAAACCCTAAACAGCTCACTTTAAATCTCTGTGAACTAGAGTTTTTAAATAGTTCGGGTATTAATGTTCTTTCTAAGTTT
>JBJTVM010000659.1:0-2920 GCA_046081205.1 Pseudanabaena sp.
CGGCTCAAATGGCTATATCGAATTCACGTAATGTAAGTTTTGCTTGGAACATAAAAACCAAAAGATAAATGGCGGCGCTTCGCGCCGCCATTTCTCTTTTGGTTTGCTATAGAGCATCTAAGCGATCGCTCAAAAAACGATACCAAGCAGCCGCAATATCGATATCAGTAAATCTAATGCTAGGCATCTCTCCCGTTTTCAACACTAGTTCTAGAGAAATTTGCTTTGCATTCAACGGAAACTCAGCATCTTTGGCATCAAAAAACTTACTATCAATCCGAAATCGGATGCGGGCAATGTCTTGAAAAGTAACTGTTTGAATATCTAGTGGATCTTTGCGGGTTGGCTTTCCCCATGTGAGGCGATCGCCTTTTTGTCCCAATACAGCATAGATGTCATATTTATGACGCTCAAATTGCTCAGACCAACGTTTATAGGACTCAATTTTTTGATACTCATTCCATCCTGACCACGCCAGCCAAAAGAACACTACCAACAGAGGCAACCACAATAATCCACGTTCCATAGATTAAAAATTTAGTTTGTTTACTAATAAACCTTGCCTTACCGAGAACGGCAAGATTTATTTTTATTATCAGTGTGGAAGGATGTAATTTAAAGTTTGCTCTGCAAAGCAGAGCAAACTTTACTTTTATTGTCAGGGTGAAATGCCTTAATTACGAGTATGGAGGGACTCGAACCCCCGACCCTCAGAACCGGAATCTGATGCTCTATCCAACTGAGCTACATACCCATACTTGCTGAATCATACCATATTGCATACTAGAGTCACTGAGAAGCGTTACTTCAGCAGTTGTAGCTAGAACAAATCAAAACTCAAAAATATGAGTGGTGGTACAAAGCGCCACCACTCATATTTTGGGTAAGCAAAACTTACATTCTATAAGTAGCCTGAATAGCCTACTTACTTCATGAATTAAAAGAAAATCGTCGTACAGCTAGCAAACTACCTAAAACACCTATCACTGAACCAAAGACTAATAATATTGCAGGTAAAATAAGCTGCGATCGCAAATCCGTGGTTAAACCCAAAGTTAGAGATTTAATTAATTCTGGTTGATTAATAATTGCATCACCTAATAGATTCAGACTTAGCATCAGCATTAAATAAGCAGTCCCTGCACCTGTAACTCCAAAAAATACGCCTTGCAGTACAAATGGAAAATAAATCCATGCTGCCGTAGCTCCCACCAATTGCATCACCTCAATTTCACGCCGTCGAGCTAACACAATTAACCGAATTGTCGTCGTGATAACCGCGATCGCAATCACCGTAAAAATTGCCACGATCGCCACACTGCTATTACTCAAAGCGCGGCGTAGTTGACCGATGCGTTCCACCACTTCATTGGTATACCAAACTTCATTAATACCCTTCAATCCAGATATACGCTTAGCAATATCAGGCACGCGATCGCTAGACACCGCCCGCACCTTAAACTCATCTACTAAAGGATTACCTCCAAGTTGTTGTGTCGCTTGATTAAAATCATTTTTACCCAGATCTTTCATCAAATTTTCCCATGCATCCTCTTTAGGAATTAGCTTTGCAGCAGCAACACCATCTACTAACAGCAAGCGCGGTTGCATCGACTCACCAACCACATTTTCATCCAGATAGACCGATATCTCCAATTGACTGCCTAGTTGTCCCAGTACATTTTCCAGTTGCCAAGAGATCTGTAAGCTTGCCCCAAACAAAAACAACAATACAGCCACTGTACTAATAGCAGCCCAATTCATCCATCCGCCACGCCGTAGTCCCAAAAAAGTCTCGCGTAGCAGGTAGTCGATTTTTGTAAAGAAGCGAAGGACATTTTGTACCATAACTTTAAAAGGTTTTTGATGTAGGCTATGTCCACATCAAATACCAAAACTCAAATTGTGATTGACAGACTACTAGACGATGTAACCATTTTGCAAATGTAAAACAGGATGATTAGCGGCTCTGACTAATTGCTCATCATGAGTAGTCAAAAGCACCGTCACACCAAAGGAATTCAATTTTTTCAAAATTTTAATTACTTGCCAAGCATTATCAGGATCAAGGTTACCCGTTGGTTCATCCGCAAGTACTAACGGTGGTGTATTTACAATCGCTCTGGCAATACTTGTACGTTGCTGTTCCCCACCAGATAACTCTTCAGGGAAACAATCCGCCTTATGCATCAGCCCCACCATTTTAAGCGCGGGTTGCACACGTCTTTGGATTTCCTTGTAGGTATACCCCTGCGCCATCAGCACAAAAGCAACATTCTCAGAGACAGTACGACGAGGTACAAGCTTGTAATCTTGAAAAACTATGCCAATCTTGCGACGTAACATAGCAAGGTTATTACCTTTTAAATTATTTAGGTTAAACCCATTCACGATTACATCGCCATCTGTAGCCTGTTCAGCGCCATATAACAATTTTAGTAAAGTTGACTTTCCCGATCCCGAATGCCCTGTAATGAATTTAAAGTCACCTTTACATAGCTCCAGACTAACGTCGCGTAAGCCAACAGCACCATTTGTGTAATTCTTGCGAACATTTTCTAATTTAACAATTACTGACTTCTGTCCATTTGGCACATTATCATCAGATGTCTTGTTGGGGATTGGATTAATTAATGTTGGATTTGGTTTAGTTGGCAGTTTTAGCATGGGGCGATCGCTTAAGTATTCTAAAAAATCTATGCATAGTTAAACCATGCCCGATCTTTGTACTTGAGATTATACAGACCAAGTCAAGGGATCAACATCCGCTATTGCTGCCAAAATTAAAGCAAAGAATACACAGCAAAATAAAACCCAGATTTTTTGTGGTGCGGCTTCGCCGCACCGCAAAAAATCTGGGGTTTATTTTGCTGTGTATTCTTTGCTTTAATTTTTGCAGCAACAACGGATGTTGATCCCT
>JBJTVM010000660.1:0-6631 GCA_046081205.1 Pseudanabaena sp.
CTTTTTAGTCATGAAATCTCTGTTGTCTAGACTCTTGGAGGTATTGGTTTAATTTACTAGTGGTTTATAAATATATGCCTACACTCAGCAATATATGCAAATTAAGTTTTTGATACACTGCTCATAGCTTTTTGCTTGACATAAACGTTTAAGTATAGTACGGATTACCACTTAACGTGTCAAGTATTATGCCATTATTTTTCGTAAATTTTGGTTAACCATAGCTGAGGTTACCAGATCGCTAAGTGTTACTGATCCGATCGCCGTTGGTAAAATAAAGCGCACTTTACCAGCTTCAACTTTTTTATCAGTCGATAGGGAATCAATAATTGCATCTAAATCAATATCCGTAGGCAAAGTCTGAGGTAATCGAGTTTTGGTGATCAGCGCAATCTGTTGAGCTTGATCGGCTTCAGTCCATAGCCCCAAATTGACAGCGATCGCACCTGCAATGACCATGCCTAAACCAACGGCTTCTCCATGATTGTAGAGACGATAATTGGTAACCGATTCGATCGCGTGACCAACAGTATGACCATAGTTGAGAATGGCTCGAAGATTTCCCTCTTTTTCATCTTTAGATACGACTTCGGCTTTGGCTTTGGCACAACGGTACAAAATGGTTTGGAGCAAATCCGATGAAATATAGCGCAACTGATCGAGGCGATCGCATTGGGCTAATAAATCAAATAATTCCCGATCCCAAATTACGCCGTATTTGATTACTTCTGCCATCGCTGAGCGAAACTCACGGGCTGGTAAAGTTTTGAGGACTTCAGGATCAACCCAAACTAGACGCGGTTGATAAAAGGCTCCGATGAGATTTTTGCCCTGTGGATGGTTGATCCCCGTCTTGCCCCCGATCGCTGAATCCACCATCGCTAAAAGGGTAGTCGGCACTTGGACGAGATCGATTCCCCTTAGCCAAGTGGCGGCAGCATAGCCCGACATATCGCCAATTACTCCGCCACCAAGCGCAACAATCATTGATGAGCGTTCTAAACGATATGTAAGTGCTGCGTCATAAATTTTCTGTAATGAATTAGCAGTTTTAAAACGCTCACCTGCGGGCAATATTAAATGAGCAACATCAAAACCTGCGTTACTTAAGGATGTCTGGACAGTCTCGCCATAGTGCTTATAAATGACAGGATTTGAGACAGTGAGAATTTTTTTACTTTTTTTGCCCAAACCAATTTCTACTAATTTATCGCCTAAGTTTTTGAGACTGTGAGAAGCGATCGCAATGTCATAACTACGATTAGGCTGCTGATCGCTATTAAGTGCAACGGTAACTGTTGCGGAATTTTCGGACATATTTCTAGGTAAATGATCTAATTCTCATGGTAGCAGCGATCATGTTTTCAAGTCTCGCTAATAAGAAAAAGCGACGCAATTCTCCTAGTGAAACCAATTTTAGTTTTTCCAGCGCCTTTGGCGCTGGGCAATGACCAAATAAGAAAAGGCAGTGCATCGCGATGCCTTTTCTTATTTGGTCATTGCTTGGCATAACTCAATGATGGCTGTTTGCAATGTTGCCGTTTCGTCTTTGCCATGCTTGAGATCGGCTTCTAATCGCAACAAAATACTTAGCGATCGCATCAGTTTTTGACTATTTAACCCCTGTACCTCTTGCTTCAAAAAATATACTCGCTTTGGGTTACCAATCTCCGCAGCATCGGCGATCGCCTTATCATCTCGCTCACCCGATTCTTGCATCAGTTTAATCCAGAGCCATGTGCGAAACTGCCCTACTAAAGTTGCACAAATCCGCAAACCTACTTCATTATTTTGCAGTAGCTCGTCAATCAATGAGAGTGCTTGACTAGTATTTGCAGAGCGAATAGCACTTGCCAATTGCAAACTATTGTGAGCTGAAGCTTGCACTAATGGGGAAATCTCTTTAGCAGTGAGTGGCTTTGTTTTTCCATAATGCGATAATTGCAGCTTTTGTAATTCCATTGTCAGGCGGCGGGTATCATTGCCAATCGCATCAACTAGTAAATCTATGCCATCTGATGCTATTTTTAAGTCAATTTCTGCGGCGGCCTGTTTTACTAATTGGGCGATCGCATCGGTTTTCCAAGGAGGGATTAAAGAAAACTCTAAAATCTGGGCATACTTCTGTAACAATTTGGTAGATTTGGCTCTCCCATCAGGCTTATTTGATGATGTAAACAAGATGTAGGAGTCTACAGGTAAATGATTGAAAGTTCTTTCTAATTCTGCTAGTAATGATTCCGTGCATCGTTGGGCGATCGCAGTATCGGCAAGCCAAGTTAAACGACTACCCATGCCAAAAGGCGAAGTCACAGCTTGGTTTAATCCGTCCATTACCTCAAGATCCCCCGTAGCATTGATTTTTGCATAATTAAAATCTCGCCACATAGGATCGATATGGGTGTCTATCAGTTTTTTGACTGCTTGAGAAATTTGATAGTCGTCATCGCCCCAATAAAAGTAGACAGGCATTGTATGATTAGTTCAACTATGTGGTGTGGTGTAGAGATTTGATGATTACTAGAAGCAAAGCAAATAGTCAAGTTAGCCTCCGTACAAAGAAATCGGTTACAGATCGTACAGATCTTTATGCAACTTGGGGGAAAAGAGTGTTTGATATCGCATTTGCATCAATTGTTTTAACTGTGTTTTCACCAGTTTATTTGGCAATTACCTTGTTGGTTTTCATTAGCTCTCCTGGTTCAGTTTTATATATTCATCGTAGGGTTGGTTTAAATGGTTCTAAATTTAATTGCATTAAATTTAGAACCATGATTAATGGGGCAGATCAAGCTCTAGAAGATTATTTAAATGCTTGCCCCATTAGCCGTGCAGAATACGAAGCATCTTTTAAACTCAAGCATGATCCTCGGATTACTAAAATTGGTAAGTTCTTGAGGACAACCAGTTTAGACGAGTTGCCCCAATTTTGGAATGTACTCATAGGCGATATGAGTGTTGTTGGTCCTAGACCATTAGTGCAAGATGAACTTAGTAAATATGGTTCAGCTATTGATCGAGTACTTAGCGTTCGACCTGGTATCGCAGGACTATGGCAAGTTTCAGGACGTAACGATATTCCCTATGCAAAGCGAGTGCAGATGGATGCCAGTTATGTTAAGCTCATGAGCTTTTGGCTTGATATACATTTAATCTTTAAAACTATTTTAGTTGTGATTTTTCCCAAGGGAAATGGCGCATACTAAAAGAAAGGGTTGCTAAGCAACCCTTTCTTTGTATGCTTAAAAACTTAAACATAATTGAATTGGTTAGAATTGCTTAGATTTAGTAATGCTGGTGCAACATTTTGGACAACCGCAATTAATTCGTTGTATTGAGTTTGCATCATACCCGTGGAAAGCTTTGCATAGATACCAATGCCAGAAATGCCATTGTTGTTATAGTTCATCAAACTATAGTTACTACTTGCACCTTTGAGTTCAATTTTATCTCCTGAGTTAAAGTCTGTAATCCTGGCAAATCCCTCAACAGCAGCTGATAGGCGCATATAGCCATCATTGTAGTAGATTGCATTGGTATCTCCCAAGACAAAAACATCATCCCCACCATTACCAGTAAGGATATCTACTTCTCCTAAACCCGGTTTTAAGAGACCAACAGTGATATCAACACCTGTCAAACGATTATTGCCACCACTACCCACCAGAAGGTCGCTTCCAAAACCACCAACTAGAATGTCAGCAGTCAACTGAGCAGTACTACCAGCATAGATTTCATCATTACCTGCACCACCAAAAATCGTATCAGTGCCACTACCGCCTTGTAGATTATCGTTGCCTGAGCTACCTTTGATTGTGTCATTGCCTTCACCACCAAATAGAGTGACTCTTGCTCCAGCCAATCCTCCTCCTGTAAAAGTACTGGCATCTAAAATGTCATCGCCACCACCGCCAATAATAAACGCAGACTCAACACTGGTCAGCGTATCAGTTCCTAGAGCGTTAGAAATAAGCTGACTGTTGGTTAAGGTAAAGCTACCACCATTGGCATATACCGTGTCATAGCCACTACCACCGTCGATAATGTCATTACCGCTACCTCCATTAAGACTATCATTGCCCTCTCCACCATACAGCTCATCATCACCAGTACCGCCATATAGAGCATCATCACCAGTACCACCATCTAGTACATCGTGACCACCTTCACCAAAGATATTGTCATTGCCTGCGCCGCCATATAGTAAGTCTTTGGCAGTGCCAAGAACAAATTCATCTTCATTGCCACCATAGATAATGTCATTACCATCTTCACCATAGATCCTATCCCCTTTGCCAGAAGCTGGAGATAACCCCGTGAGAGAATCACGTCCATCACCAAAAATAATATCGTTGCCTGAGCCAGCATAGATTATGTCTATATTTAGAGAGCCAAATATATCGTCATCCAAACTAGTTCCTTGAATAAAGCCATTACCAAAAATTGGATTAGGATTTTTTGCCATTTTTTTGTTTGATTAAGTTTGCTGAATTGTTGAGCAACTTTGATGATTGGAGCTTAGCATCCCCAAAAATTACTTGAACTATCGTTACCATTTTTGAAACTAATACCAGTTAACGAAAGTGTTGCCACACTTTTGTGAATTAAAAACCAAACCCAATAAGGGTTTTTAATTCACAAAATGGCTACGCCATTTTGTGCTTTTGTATTACTTTAAAATTATTGCCTAAAAAGTAATGGGGGATTGACCCGAAAAGGCTCTGCACCTAAAGATTTTGGATCGATACGCCAGCTTTCTTCGATGGTGCTGTACTCGGCAATCTTCTGATCGCGACGATTGTGCAATATGACATTAAAATTTTGCTTTTGGGCTTCAGTGCCTAGCTTAAATAGAAAACTAAACCGTTGCAAATAATCAGAGGCTGTCCATCTAGTTGTATTGATTGTGACGATCGCCTGTCTAGCTTCAGCATCGATCTCAATATTTTCCACCCAACCTTCTTGCAGTCGTTGAGTTTTCCACCAGAGACTTGGCTCGACAGGCGTTTGAGGAATGGAGATTACCTCCTGTGCTGAGGCATGACTTACGATCACCAATGGTGCGATCGCGCCAATACTTAGCGCTAATAAAAAATGATTAACAACTAATTTGTCAGTCATCCTAAACCTCATAACGTATTTTTCAGGACTTCAGCCATTATAATCGCTTTAGAAAGCGCAAAGGGACTTAAAGTTCCCCATTGCATGACTATCAAGCAGGAGTAACATCATGCCAGTTGTGGCAGTGATTGACTACGACATGGGCAACTTACACTCAGCCTGCAAAGGGCTAGAGATGGCAGGAGCCACCCCCATAGTGACCAATGATCCCCACAAGTTAGCTGCCGCCGATGGGATTGTTTTGCCAGGAGTTGGTTCATTTGATCCCGCAATGCAAAAATTACGGGCGACAAAGCTAGAACAACCCATCAATGAAGCGATCGCATCGGGCAAACCATTTTTAGGAATCTGTTTGGGGATGCAAATTTTATTTGAGAGTAGTGAAGAGGGGCAAGAATCTGGCTTAGGTATCATTAAGGGACAAGTTAAGAGATTTAGCAATGAGCCAAACTTGACGATTCCGCACATGGGCTGGAATCAGCTAGAACTCAAACAAACTAATTGCCCGATTTGGCAAGACTTGGGCGCTAGCCCTTGGATGTATTTTGTGCATTCCTACTACACTGCACCTATTGATGACTCAGTAACAGCAGCAACCACAACCCACGGCAGCCAGACAGTGACTGTAGCGATCGCCAAAGATAATCTGATGGCTGTACAATTTCATCCCGAAAAATCATCCAATGACGGGATACATTTGCTATCAAATTTCGTCAGAATGATCAGTGCGTAGCATAATAATAGAGTCTTTAAAGATTTATGAAGATCCAAATGATCAAAAAACTGGGTATTGTTTCTTGTCTGGCTGTAGCTTGTGCTGTAGTTTCGCCATCTGTAGTTCGCGCCCAATCCAATGCAGGATTTATTTTATTTGGCGGAATCAAGGATAGCGCACTTGACTATTGCCTCGACAATGGTGGCAGCGGTCGTAATGATCGATACTATCTAGAAGTAAAACCACAAAAATTTAAAGTTTCCGAAGTAATCATTTCTTATCCTGATCATTTTACTGGTAGCTTTGATACATCAGACATCAAACTGCGCGTAACAGATCAATGCCGTGGCGGTAAAGATTTGGAAATTGAATCAGCAACTTGGGATAAAGAAACTCGCCGTATCACAATCGTTCCCAAAGAAGCAATTCCTTCAAAAACAGCATTACGAGCTGTGTTATCTAATGTAAGGAATCCTGACTATAGTGGTTTCTATCAGTTTGATGGCAGAGTTTTACGCGCTGATGTACCAGTCCCTGTCTATATTGGCTCATGGGTAATTACCCTTGACTAATAGCAATTGCTAAATAGGTCAGGATGGGCGGCGCTTCGCGCCGCCCATCCTGACTACGATTTGAATTAAAAGCCAAACCCTGTAAGGGTTTTGAAAGCACAAAATGGCTAGGCCATTTTGTGCCTTCAAAACCTTGACAGGGTTTGTTTTTTAATTCAACGTCAGTTCGACGAAAGTGAAAAATGGTAAGAATCGCTAAGCGATTCTTACCATTTTTCGCCAT
>JBJTVM010000661.1:0-2042 GCA_046081205.1 Pseudanabaena sp.
AAAGCACAAAATGGCACAGCCATTTTGTGCTTTGGTATTAGTGATCACAATCACCATAAACACGTTGATTTATCACAAGAGAATATCCCAATAACAGAGAAAGTAGATAGTGGTAATCTAGGTGTATGGAACTATTATGAACTGTCGCTTTTGCAAAAATTATGATGCAACAGGTAGAAACGGTGGATATTGTAATTTGTTGTCTGTACCAGTACAGGGAAAATGGGAAGCCTGTAGATGTTTCTGCGGTAAGTTTTCTGAAAACTCATTGCCAGAAATAGCAAAGCTATCAGCTAATTCTAGTTTTGTTATGGAAATGGTTACCACTTAAAGATATAAATAAGCTACCAAATTTTATTAATGATTTATTTGATGATCAATGCCGCGATCGCCATGTTTCTAAAAAGTCATTAATTTCTTGCATTAACCATTCTTTCTCAGGACGACTTAGCCCTAGCCCAAACTTATGTGCATAAATGCCTTGATTTAAGCGTAACTCCATTACGGGCTGGTTATTAACTTCGTAAGAACTCCTGAGATCAACTTGTCGTAAATCTTGAGTTTTGCCTTGGACATGACGCTTGATTCCTAAAACATCCCAGTCAATACTGAAGGTGAGATCGCTAATTACTAGGTAAACTTTGCCAAAGATAATCGATAAACCTGCGTAGGCCATGCCAATACCGACAATCCAAAACGGAATTGAGAAAATTGCAAAAAAGCCTGACTTCAGAGCCATCGATGTCCATATGATCAGAAAGCCATTCCAAAAAACTGCAAATAATAGAATACTCACGCCTTCCCCACGCAGACCTGCAGGTGGAACTTCAATTTTTAAAACATTATCAACCTTTGTAAATTCAATGCGGCTTCCCAGAGGTTTGGGATATTGATATTTATTGTTGAGGCGATCCCTGCTTTGGTCAAGTAAACGACTAATTTCAAGATCGTTGATCCGACTTTCGAGTGAGGGCAAGATGGGATTTTGCAAGAATTTAAGGGCTTGCTGGGCGCTATTGAATCGGTCTTCGATCGCAGGTTCGATCATTTTTTCCAACCAATTAGCAAAATGTGCTGAAATGTTAACTGAGTTACGAAAACTGATCTTGAGCTTGATCTCAGGTAAATCCGCAGGCGATCGCCCTGTTAGCAAAAATAAAATCGTTGCACCAAGGGCATATAGGTCGGTAGCGGGAACAGCTTTGCCTCGAAATTGTTCGGGTGGCATATAGCCGTAAGTGCCAACAACTGTACTGCCGCCTATCTGCGTATTGCGATAGGTGTCTTGAACTGCACCAAAATCTACTAAGGCAATTTTACGGTTGGGCTGAAGAATGATATTTTGAGGCTTGATATCACGATGGATCACAGGTGGCTTGAGTTGATGGAGATAGCTCAATACCTCTAGCACTTGCTCAGCAATCTGTTTAATATCTTCCTCACTGCCATGCCAGCCGTCGGCGATCGCTTGAGCTAAAGACTTTCCTTCCACCAACTGCTGCACAATGTAAAAATCGCGATCAAGATCGCGATCAATCTGAAAATAATCCAAGTAGCGGGGAATAGCAGGATGATCGAGTTGAGCAAGTACCTTTGCCTCCCGCTCAAATAATTCCAGTACCTTCCACACATTCATGCGTCGAAAGGATAAAGCTTTCAGGGCTACGCGATCGCCAGTTTGAGCATCAAAAGCAGCATAAGTTACTCCAATTCCCCCTTGTCCGAGAATACTAGCAATGCGGTAGCGGGACTGGATGATTTCGCCAACTCGATGTAATTCTGTCACAACGCTTTTTTAACTCTTAATTTCATATCGTAAAGTTTCTGTGACCAAATTTTTTATGGCGCGGCGAAGCCGCGCCATAAAAAATTTGGTTGTTTCCTGCATGTCTCTAAATATTAATAATACCAATTCACAAAAATGTAGTCACACTTTTGTGAATTAAAAACCAGACTCTGTAAGGGTTTTAAAAGCACAAAATGGCGTAGCCATTTTGTGCTTTGGTATTAAACAGAAATTGGGATGAAGTCACAGAATTTAG
>JBJTVM010000662.1:0-5505 GCA_046081205.1 Pseudanabaena sp.
CTTCGGCGCAAATCTCATTACTAAAAGTCCCCTACTCGCTAGGGGACGCGATTGATTGGAAACCGTCTCACTCTTCGTTTTTTTTCGGGATTCCTTCACTTATCCCCTACTCGCTAGGGGACGCGATTGATTGGAAACAAAAATGATTTAGCTTGCTGACCTTCGGCGATCGCTTTGAGGCATCAGCCCTAGATTCTGATAACAAATATACTTCACCTCACTTCACCCCACTTCACCACCTCTCTCCCTACTAGCTAGCACTCATTGTTGTATCACCTATAGAACAGACAAAATGAGTGCAACAACATTTAGGAGACAACGATCATGAACGATAAAAAATACGGTACTGCCCCCAGCCATACTCAAGCATGGATTTTTCAAACTTGGTTATCTTTTCTTATCTCTATTTCTGCCACTTCTTTAGGAGTTGCTTATCTGCCAGCAGATCCATGGATCAAAGGTTACCTAGGCATGGGTTTTCTATTTACCATCGGTTCGACCGTTAATTTAGCAAAAACTGTCCGCGATGTCGAAGAATCCAAGCGCTTGATTAATCGCATTGACGAGGCAAAGTTAGAACGGATGTTGTCTCAGTACGATCCCTATAAGGAGTAGTTTTTCCAAATCATTGGCGATCAGTTTTTTGATTATTCTCAATCAGAATTACCAATTTCAACACACAAAGATCCGTAAAAAGTAGTCCATCAAACAGGCTGCTTTTTTGTTGATTGCTTATTCGGTCAAACAGGCGATCGCCTGAAAAGTACATTCAAAAACATCTGATAAAATAACGCCAGTTCGACAAAAGCGAAAAATGGTAAGAATCGCTTTGCGATTCTTACCATTTTTCGCCATTTGGAGCGTGCTAAGCACGCTCCAAATGGTTATATCAAATTCACGTTAAAATATAGCTGATGATAGTTATAGGTAAACATAAAAACCTATGCATCAGGAGAAAATAGAGCATGACCGTCACCATTCCTATCAAATCTATTGACCTACGAAATGGTAGCGTGATCGCCATTCACTCTTTGAGTTGGCGTGATTATGAAGATATCCTTAATGAGCTAGGCGAAGATCGCCATACTCGCATTGCATACTATCAAGGCACTTTAGAAATTATTTCCCCCTTATCCAGACATGAGCGCCCCCATCGCCTTGCGGGTCACATTGTGAAGGCAATTTTAGATGCACAGGGTCGAGATTGGGAAGATTTTGGCTCTACTACTTTTTATTGCAGAGGAAGGGCTGGTGTTGAGCCTGATACTTGTTTTTATGTGACGAATGCGGCTTTGGTGAGAGGTTGTCAAGAACGTATTGATGTCGATATTTATCCGCCGCCTGATTTAGCGATCGAGTCAGATGTAACTTCTAAGACTTTGCTTTCGGCTTATGAGGCGATCGCTGTGCCTGAGATTTGGGTTTATCGCGATGATAGTTTAAAGATATTTTTATGGAAAGATGGTCAGTATGTTGACTCTGAGAGCAGTTTGTTGTTTCCTGAGTTAGAAATCAAGACACTGATTCCGCAATTGGTACAGCAGGGCATGGCGATCGGTGCTAGTTCGATGTTGAGAGAGTTTCGTAAATCTCTAATAGGAGGATGAAATGGTTGCAATAGTTGAGACAGAAAAAGTTTTAAGCCAAAGCTTTATTCCGAAAGGATGGATACCAGTAGCTTGGGAAGATTTCTTAGAAATATCCCAAACAAAAGACAATGAGAAGGCGAAATTTTACTATTACCAAGGGAGTTACTACAGCGAAATGGGTGTTGGTGCAGATCATGCTTTTGTAAATACAGTGGTCATTATTTTGATTTCACTTTACTGTATAAAAAGAAACATCTTGACTAAAGGCTATACGAACTGTAGCTATCGCAAAGTGGGAATACACGAATGCCAGCCAGATATTTCTTATTATGTAGGCGATCGCACTCAGAACGCACCTCAAAGTAGTGCGATCGTTGATCTTGAAGAAAGTTTACCCCCTGATATTTTGATTGAGATTGCTGACACATCATTAGGCTACGACCTCGGTGCAAAGCGCCTACTATACGAAGAAGTACTTGTCGGTGAATATTGGGTGATCGATGTCCAGAATATGAAAATCACTGCATTCCGCATTTTACAGGGCTTAGGAAGCGAAAGGATTACAGAATCCTCTGTGTTGGGAGGATTACGACTGAGTTTATTAGAAGAAGCTTTACAACGTAGTCGTGAAATAGATAATTCTCAAATTGGTTCTTGGTTTATGGAACAGTTAGGATAAAGTGATAAGTTTTCCCGATTTCTCTTAACGTTATGGAAAAAACAATTCAAGATCTAGAAGAGCGCATCCGCCAAGCTCAACTCTCTAATGATGTAAATACACTCGATGAATTAATTTCTAATCAGTTGCAGTTTGTTTCTCTAGATGGATCTGTAGCGTCAAAATCTGATGACCTAGAAGCACTTAGAAATAAAATAGTCATTTTCCACAGCATCACTTTCACTGACCAAATCATCCAAACTTTTGAAAATTTAGCTACAGTAACCGTTAAAGCAGAAATTAGTGGCACTATGAATGGTCAAGACTTTCATGGCCACTATCGATATGGAAGAACTTGGGCTAAGCTAAATGGTCAATGGCAAATTATTGCAGGTAACATGGTGCAACTGCCTGAGCTTCATAGTACCAATTAACGGAAGTGTGGCGACACTTCTGTTAATAAAAAACTAAACTCTGTAACGGTTTTAAAAATACAAAATGGCGTAGCCATTTTGTATTTTTGTATTACACCAATATGACGATCGCTATCTTTAGTCACAACTTAAATCAACTGGTAAGGCGATCTTAAACTTTGTACCCACATTGACTTCACTTTCACAAGAAATTGTTCCCTTAAGATTCTGAGTCACAAGATTATAGATAATATGCAGTCCTAATCCACTGCCACCCTTGTCTCTAGCTGTTGTGAAAAACGGTTCAAAAATCCTAGCTAAATTTTCGGAAGGAATGCCTTTGCCATCATCAGAATAGGTAATGATAACTTTATCATTTTGTTGAGTAAGTTCAAATTGTAACTGACCACATTTATCTAAATCGGTATAAGCATGAGTCAAAGAATTCATGACTAAATTGGTGACAATTTGCGAAAAAGCTCCTGGATAACTGCGGATCGCGATCGCATTATCTCCGTATACATTAACCCTATGCTGAGTATGTTGGATTTGCGGCGCTAAACTCATCAAGATAGTTTCAATATAATTTTTTACTTGAAAGTTGCGCTGATCTAAACTTGATTGATCGACAGCTACTTGCTTAAAGTTTTGGACGAGTTCAGCCGCACGCTGTAAATTAACGAGTAGAATCTCGCTGCTACTTTTAGATTTTTCTAAATAAGCCTCTAAGCTCGATTTTTTGAGTTCGCCACGATCAAAAAATTCCTTAAACTTATTTGTGGCATTATCAAGAATAGAAGCTGCCATTATGCTATTGCCTATGGGTGTATTCACTTCATGGGCAATACCAGCGACCATACTACCAAGGGCGGCATACTTTTCGGACTCAATCAGTTGCTTTTGAGTTGTTTTTAGTTCATCTAATGTACTAGCTAATTCAGCGTTCTTTTGATAAATTGCTAATTCAGCCTGCTTGCGTTCACGAAGTGCAGCTTGCTGTTCGCTAATATTGCGAATCATAAATAGCAATTCATTGCTACCACTCACAACAATACGCACCTCTTCATATTGACAAGTATCATTAATATATATTTGCTGTTCATAAACTTGCATCCTGCCTGTGTTTAAAGCTTGTTGCAGATAAAAAAGGTGGCGATCGCTAATTTCGCTGGGAAGCATTTGAGAAAGATGCTTCCCAATATTCTCAAAGTCAGGATAGATTAACTTTACTTTACTCTCATAATTAATCATACCTAGATAAATTCCATCCCCACTAACGTTGAACATCAGATCAGGGATAACTGAAAGAATAGCGCGTCTACGAGCTTCGTTCGCACTGATGGCTGTGTAACCTGTAACTATAATTGCAGAGCTAACCAATGCTAACAAAGAAGGAACTACAGGAGTCCACCATCCCCATAAAAAGGCAATATAGCTTGCGATGAATAGACTTACCCCCAGAGAGATGATCGCGATCGCCACCCAAGGTAGGCGTAAAGTAATTTTTGATTGTTTGATTGGTCTTACATAACGAGTGTTCCAGCACAATAAACCGCCAGCGATCGCAAATATGGCAATCCATAAAATCTCTATGGGTTTTGCCCACACTTTTAAGGTTGGATGTCCATCAATGGCATTAGCAATTAATTGGCTGGCAATACCAGCATGAAGTTCTACACCACTAGTACCTGCGAAAGAACCTTTCACGATTGTGCCGTCATAGGGAGTGATAAAATAGTCACTGCTACTGTCTGCGGTAACTCCAATCACAACAAGGCGATCGTAAAATATATTCTGAGGAATATTGCCATTGAGTACATTAGTTAGGGAAACTGTACGAAACCTACCTCGAAAATTACGAAAATTTGATAATATTTGATAGCCTCCCAAGGCTTCACGGGTATAGCCGCCATCATGTTCCTGAAGAGGCGAAAATAAGGCTTTACCTAATTTGTATTTCTGTACTTTTGGATCAATAACTTCAAGAGTAATGTTCTCCTTGCTAAGGTAGCGTATGGCTAGTGCAGCACTCAAGCTGTAAACTGTCTTACCTTGTTTATCCTTAAGAGCGAGAAGGATACGGCGAACTTTCCCATCACCATCTAGGGAGAAGTCATTGGCAGCTACTTGATTAAGCTTTTCGAGAACTGGAGAAGCAGCCACATCGCTACCTCCCTGATTTGCGACCACTTTGCGAATACCAATCAGATTTGGTGTGGATTCAAATATACTAACTAGCTCTTGATGTTCGGAGCCATATTTGAGAGGAACTGGTAAATCGCGATAGATATCTAACCCAATGACTCTAGGTTGTTGCTGCTTAATTAAAGTGAGGAGTTTAGCAAGGGTGCTATCAGTAATCGGAGAACCAAACTTCTTGATATCTGGTTCCTCGATCGCTACTATGACAATACGCTCGTCGATTGGTTCTAAAGGTCGCCATTGAAAAAACAAGTCATATACAGCTAGTTCTATTGGTTGAAGGATTCCCAAAAAGCGAAGCCATACTAAAGCTCCTGTTGTTGCAGGGACTACGACAAGTACTCCACGCCATTTCCAAATTTGCTTTTTTAGATTGATCCACATATATAAGCTTGGTAGTGGTGCTAAATCGGTAAGGATCGGCGGCGATTCGAGCCGCTTTTATTTTGGTTTTGATTTATCCTAGCTATCTCTTTCATTGCTATATTAGAAACCTGATGATTTCTTTGCACACTAAGTATGTATCATGGGACTGATTGATATTAACAGGTATTTGCATTTACAGGTATTTGCAGCTTTGCTATCTTTGCTATTACCTATACCTGCTTGATGTCCATCTTTGGTTTCTTAAATGAATGCGAAG
>JBJTVM010000663.1:0-9064 GCA_046081205.1 Pseudanabaena sp.
TCGACGAAAGCGAAAAATGGTAAGAACCGCTTAGCGGTTCTTACCATTTTTCGCCATTTGCGGCTTACTTCGCAAGCCGCAAATGGCGATATCGAACTCACGTTGTGTTAGCTCAACAATAGCTATAAATCAATGAATACCATTGATTTGATGACAATTTATAGATGATTGCCAGTCCTAATCTCAGAAAACAAGCACAGGTATAACTTTGAGCTTATTTGAATGATTTGGTTATTTATTAACTTTTATATCGAAAGTCTTAACACAAGTTTACAATTTCTGCTTACAATTAGATCAACAAGTAAGTATTTATCCTCATCATGTCTGTTGCAGAATTTCCTTGGCTTACCACAATTCTTTTGTTACCCCTTGTAGCAGCTTTCGCAATTCCTTTTATTCCTGACAAATACGGTAATGCCAAGAATGTGCGATCGTATTCGATGGCAGTAGGTTTTATTGAATTGTCGTTGATGATCTATGCATTTTGGAGTCAATACAATTTGCATGAAGCATCATTTCAAATGGCAGAAACATACGCTTGGATTCCTCAGCTTGGCTTGAACTGGTCACTAGCTGTTGATGGATTATCAATGCCGCTTATTTTATTGACGGGCTTGATTACCACCTTAGCAATTTTCGCTAGTTGGAATGTGAAGCAAAAGTCACGCCTCTTTTATTTCTTGATGCTTTGCTTGTATAGCGCTCAGATTGGCGTATTTGCAGCTCAAGATTTATTACTATTCTTTTTTATGTGGGAATTAGAACTGATTCCCGTCTATCTGTTGATTTCGATTTGGGGTGGACCAAAGCGGCTCTATGCAGCAACCAAATTTATTCTCTACACAGCATTAGGTTCGATTTTTATTCTTGTCGCTGGGTTAGCGATGGCATTTTACGGGGATACCACTACCTTTAATATGGCGGAACTGGGAATGAAAAATTACCCGATAGCCTTTGAGCTACTTGCCTATGCAGGTTTCTTAATTGCCTTTGGTGTGAAATTACCGATTTTCCCATTACATACATGGTTGCCAGATGCTCACGGGGAAGCCTCTGCACCAGTATCGATGGTCTTAGCTGGGGTTTTGTTGAAAATGGGGGGATATGCTTTAATCCGTTTCAATATTGAAATGTTGCCCAATGCCCATGTTTATTTCGCTCCTTTGTTAGCAGTTCTCGGTGTAGTCGGCATTGTTTATGGAGCAATGGCAGCTTTCGCGCAACAAAATCTCAAACGTCGCTTAGCCTATTCTTCGATTTCACACATGGGCTTTATTTTGGTGGGATTAGCTTCATTCAATGATTTGGGCGTAAGTGGGGCGGTTCTACAAATGCTATCCCACGGCTTAATTGCCGCTGCTCTCTTCTTTTTGGCTGGGGTTACCTACGATCGTACCCATACTTTAATGATGGATGAGATGGGCGGTATCGCTAAAATCATGCCCAAAGCCTTCGCTTTGATGACCGCTTCGGCTATGGCTTCTCTGGCTCTGCCTGGAATGAGTGGATTTGTAAGCGAGTTGAAGATTTTCCTTGGCATCACTACCAGCGATGTCTATGCTGCTAACTTCAAGGTTGTGATGATTGGTTTAGCTGCTGTTGGTGTAATTATCACGCCAATTTATCTACTCTCAACTTTGCGCCAAGTTTTCTACGGTCAGCCTAATCCTGCCTTGCACTTTGATAAGTACGTCAGCGATGCTAAACCTCGCGAAGTATTTATTGCTGCTTGCTTACTTGTGCCGATTGTGGCGATCGGGCTTTATCCGAAATTAGCGACTCAGACCTATGATGTAAAAACTGTAGCGGTAACTGAACAAGCGCGCGGAGCCTTTAGTTTAGTTGCTCAAACCAATCCACATCTTTATTCTTCGGGCTTAATTGCTCCGCAGATACCTCATCCTAAGACTCAATCTCTTTTGGGAATAGTTGAGTAGTCAAGAAGAAATTCTGTACAGATAGAAAAAAAGAGCGCTAAAGCGCTCTTTTTTTCTATATAGCAATATTCCAAACCCTGTAAGGGTTTGGTTTTTAATTCACAGAACTGTAGCCACACTTCTGTGAATTGGTATAAATAGCGATCGCGATAACTTCAAGAGGAATAAATGGTAAATATTGGTTATCATTCAGCAAAGCTCCAAGGTAATTTTTTCCGATCTATCTATAAATCTAGTCTTTCAGGTTTAGTGAGCTTTCTGATCGCTCAAGAGCGTCAAGTCCCAATCAAAGTTTACGCGCTATCCTGTGAAAGAGACTTACCTGAACAAGTCGCTAGTCTGCGTTCTTTCCTACGCTATGTGGGAATTCCGAAAGCATTTACGATCATGTCTGATGGAAGTTATACTGAAAAGAGCATTCAGTTACTTAAGCGGGTTCATCCCTGTGTAGATGTTCAACTCTTAACTAAGTTCCAAAGAGATGACTTACCTCAATCGGTTTATGAATACGCTTCGCAGCAAGCTATGGGTAAGAAATTAGCTGCACTAATGTCCATTCCCATTGATGATGCAACACTTTACACTGATTCAGATATTTTGTTCTTTCAGGGAGCTTCTGACTTAGCTGATATAGCAATATCTGGAGATATGCACACTTACTATTTACCTGACTGCAAAAACTCCTTAGACAAGCGACTTATTTATGAGGATATCGAACAACAAGAACCAATTAATGCTGGATTTATTCTATTTAAAAAACCTTTGGATTGGGATGAATCTGTGCAAAGATTGGCAAAACTACAAGAACGCCCCAATTATTTCTCTGAGCAGACGATTGTCAATTTAACGATCAAACGTAACCATGGTTATCCTTTTGCTCGTGACAAATATATTATGAATGTCGATGATCAGTTTATTTATCCAGACAAGTTTGCTTCAAAGCAAATCTCCATGCGACATTACGTCAGCGATATTAGACATAAATTTTGGCAATCAGTTTTTTCTAATCTATAAGAAACTAGAGGTAGGGATAGGCGGCGCTCCGCATTGCCCATCCTTACTTCTAGATCACTACCGAAAATAGAAGCCAATTTTTGATGATTTAGTTTTGCTGGATTACCAAAAAATTGGTTCTTAACCCCTAAACCGACTTCCAATTCTTTATCCCATTCTTGATATGTCACTAATAACTAGCTTTGACATCTTTGATACTCTCCTCACAAGACTAGTAAGTGAACCCACAGAAATTTTTAAGATCTGTGGCGATCGCGCTCTACAATTTGGCTGGATTAATTTTTCGGCTAAGACCTTTCGTGAGATGAGAATTCAGGCTGAGCAGAGATCGCGTTTGTTTTATGAAGGTGGTGAGGTTAGACTAGATGAAATCTATCGCGAGATTGCAAACACCTTAGAAATTGAGACAGAGACCATTGATAAACTCATAAATTTAGAACTAGAGGTGGAAGCAGAGTATTTAATACCTATTCCTAGAGCTTACCAATTAATAGAACAGGCAAGGCGATCGCATCCTCATGTTTTGTTTTTATCAGATATGTACTTGCCTGAAACCTTCCTAGAAGAACGACTGAAACAGCATGGCTTTTGGCAAGAAGGCGATCGTCTGTATGTATCCTCTCAATGGCGAAAATCTAAAGGAAAAGGAGATTTATTTTTAAAAGTGCTAGGCGATTTGCAATTAAATGCAAAAGATGTCACCCACATAGGTAATAGCTGGACATCCGATGTCACAGCGCCTAAGTCATTAGGGATTAATTCTATTTACTTTAATGATGCTAATCCCAATCGCTATGAGTTAATCTTACAAAAATATGCCGATTCTACCAATGGGATCACTTCTATTTGGGCAGGAATGTCCCGCTATACACGATTAACCAAAGACATCAAAACTCCTAAAGAATCAATCATTCGTGATATTGCTGCTTCTGTTGCTGCGCCTATTTTAACTGCTTATACTATCTGGATTTTACAACAGGCTAAGGCAAAACAACTTGCTCGTATTTACTTTTTAGCAAGGGATGGTGAAATGCTACTGCAAATTGCCAAGGAACTTGCTCCCAAAATTTATCCAGAATTGGAATTACGTTATCTCTATGTTAGTCGTCAGGCTCTAAGAATGCCGGGGTTAACAAAGATTAACAAGGCTTTTTGGGAATGGATGTTTGACGATACGACTATTTTTACGATTGATAGTTTACTAGCTCGCATGTGCCTTGATCGCCAAGCGGCTCAGCCGATTTTTGAGTCATTGGGATATCCCTGTGAGACTTGGCAAAAAAATTTATCTCCTAAAGAAAGAATTTCTCTACGAAATAATCTAGAAAAGAATGCATCTTTACAGGAATTAGTTCTCCTAATTGCTGAGCGAAAGCGCGAAGTTTTAAAGGCATATTTAGATCAGGAAAAAATGCTGGATGGACAAGCCTTTGGTTTGGTGGATGTGGGTTGGCGAGGTAGTTTGCAACTTTCTTTAGAAAATGCTTTTGAGATATTTGGTACGAGAATGCCCGTTGGCTTCTACTTTGCTTTGGACAAGCCTACAGGTGGACTCAAACATAAAGGAGAAGTACTCGCTTTTTTCTTTAATCTAAATAATTCTGTAGGATTTCGGAATGATATAGACTATCGCTATGTTTCAGCGATGGAAGTTTTTTGTGCGGGTTGTGAAGGCACAACTCTTGACTATGTTTTGCAGACAGATGGCTCTGTAAATCCATTGCTAAAACATGTCAGCAATCAACCTGCTCTAGATTGGGGGCTAAAATCTTTTCAACAATCTGTACTTACTTTTGTGCAACATCTGGTAGAGCGATCGCCTACGGATTTATCTTGCTATATTTCTCCAAAATTATTGCGGGAACCCTTAGACGAAATGTTTCTTACTTTTAACAACTCACCAACGCAACAAGAAGCTGAAGCGTTTATGGATTGTCCATTTTTTGATGATCCTAACGAGCTTTATCATTTTTATTGGGCAATGCCTTTGCGTTTAGTCGATGTTGTTAAGTATGCGATCACTAGAAGTGATGGCTTTAATAGGCATCGCAATGCATGGAGCGAAGCAAGCCTGCAAGTTAGTTCACCACTGCTCAAAGCATTATTGCCTCTGGCGATCGCCCAGCGCAAGCTGCTGAAGCGAGTAAAAAAATTAATTCGCCGCAGTAAATAGTTAGTAATATCAAAGCACAAAATGGTATCGCAATTTTGTGCTTTGGTATTAGCCATAAGCATTGTAAAATTTGGTTATGAGCGTATCGAGTCAAAACAAAAACATTGAACCAGCCCTTGCTGCGGTAAAACAACGCCTAGAATCAGGTGGTGCTTTGCTTCCAGATTCACACGAAAACTTGATAGAGGTTGTTGGTATCCTTAAAAGTTATGGTGTGGTGATAGGTGAATATTACAGAAATCTTACCTATATTTCTAAACATCAGTTTCTGGTACTTTTCCCATTCTTTAAATTCTTTAATGGTGACTTCTCCCTAAATAAACTTGGTCGTCACTGGTGGCATGATCGTATTAATTTCGAGTTTTCCGAATATTGCATGAAAGCAATGTTGTGGCATGGTGGCGGCGGTCTAGATGCTTATTTAGACTCCACAGAATTTAAACAACATGCCCAATTAGCGATCGCCGCTAAAGCAAGACGAAACCCATTAATGGCAGTGTTGCATCGATTATTTCCAGATTTTTTGCTAGAGCAGGTGCGCTTGATGACCTACTATAGCGCTCTGGGATATTTCTGGTCGTTTATGTCGCCGCTGTTTTTAGAATTAAGCGATCGCTATGATCGTGGCGAAATTAAATGCATTCCTGATGTAGTTAAGCATGTTCAAGACGGTTTAGTTGCCGCCGCTGGTGTACCTTATACTTACAAAGTTTCAATCAATGGTACAGACTATGACATCGTACCTGCATCAGCAAATTTGAGCTTCTTAATGGATGCGGCTGTTCCCTATGTAGAGGCTGTATTTTTCCGCTCATTTCCATTTCGTGGCACAGTTTCCTACAATGCACAGGCGCATCAAATTTCTACGGAAATTTCGCAATTTAATTACGGTGTGCTCTATGCTGATCCTTTACCCGTAGGCGGGGCAGGGATTCCACCTACGCTACTCATGCAAGATATGCGGCATTTTCTGCCTGATTATTTGCATGAGGTTTATCAAAAGAGCGATCGCGGCGAAGAGGATTTGTTGGTGCAGATTTGCCTCTCTTTCCAAAAGTCGATGTTTTGTGTGACAACGGCTGCTCTTCGGGGCTTAGCACCTCATCCTTTTGAAACTAAAGATCCTCAAGAAAAGCAAGCCAATGACAAATTTCTAGCCTATTGGTTAGCACGTTTATCAGGATCGCGGTTATATACATTGCAATAACCCTAAAGCACAAAATGGCTACGCCATTTTGTGCTTTCAATAAAGGCGGCGCTTCACGCCGCCCTTATCTTTTAGGGGTCAACAGGTGACAAAGCAGGCGATCGCCTGATCTCTTGACCTTCAATGATCGTATGTACCTGCCAACTCGGATCAGGATTAGGAAAATCTGAACGAAAATGTGCTCCGCGACTTTCGGTACGAAATAGCGCCGATCGCATTAATAAATAAGCATAGTCAGCCAAATTCCGAGTTTCAATCCATAAACGGGAAGGCTCGGCAAATTGGTTTAACTCAGCTTGCCATAAGCAGATTTGGTTTAAGGCAATCTCCAAGTCCGTTTGAAATCGACTGATGCCCGCCGCTTGCCAACTTAGATTTTGAATTGCCGATTTAATATTTTGAATAGTTACTGCATTGCCATGATCTTCTAATTTGGGCGCGATCGCTTTTGGGGCCTTAAAAATCTGAGTTGCTTGAGAACATACCTGCTCAGCTAAGCGTTCACCAAAAACGAAGCATTCTAATAGGGAATTACTTGCCAAACGATTAGCACCATGTACGCCCGTACTAGAGGTTTCGCCGACTGCATATAGCCCCTCAATGGAAGTAGCCCCATAGGAGTCAACGGCAATGCCTCCCATACAATAGTGAGCAGCAGGAGTGACAGGTATCGGGGTAGAGAAAATATCAATTTGCCACTGTTGACAGATTTTGATGATATTTGGAAATCGGTGGGCGATCCTCTCTCTAGAAATTGACTGTAAATCTAGAAATGCTGTGGGTTCTTGAGTCTTCTGGAGATGATTAAATATGGCGCGACTGACCACATCACGAGGTGCTAATTCCCCTTGAGGATGATAGTTAAAGGCAAAGCGATCACCTTGACAATCAATCAAATGCGCTCCTTCACCCCGAACTGCTTCACTGATTAAAAATCTCGGAGCATTGGGCAGAGCAAGGGCAGTGGGATGAAACTGCACAAATTCCATATCTCGAATTACGGCTCCTGCTCGCCAAGCGATCGCCACCCCATCACCTGTACTTGAAGGCGGATTAGTATTTTGCGAAAATACCTGAGCGCCGCCTCCTGTCGCCAAAACCACTACGGGCGAAATAAAGCAACCGATTTCTTGATTTTCTGCTAGATAAAAAACACCACCGCAGCGACCCTGTTCCATGTAGAGATCTAAAACTAGGGTTTGACTTAAAACCTGAATGCTAGGGTTTTGTAATACAGCCGCCGCAAGCTTAGATACCAGCGCTCGACCTGTAGTATCTGCTGAGTGCAATACTCTACGTTTAGAGTGAGCTGCTTCTAAAGTGAGGGCAAGGCTACCATCTTCAGTGCGATCGAAATCAACACCCAAGGCAATTAGGTTTTGAATTTGGCGAGGCGCAGCATTAACTAATACATCTACTGCCTCGATTTCACACAATCCCACACCAGCAATTAAGGTATCTTTGCCATGAAATTGGGGAGCATCATCTTTATCAACAACTGCCGCTATTCCACCCTGCGCCCAATCACTAGCTGAAGTTGACAAGTTATCTTTAGTCACTAACCCAATCCGCCAGTTTGGTGCTAGGTCTGCAAGTCGCAGAGCAGTATAAAGTCCAGCAGCACCACTGCCGATAATCAAAGCATCAAACCTTGTTTGGTTCATCAAGTAAAGCCAACTTATCAACTAATGAATATACTTTAACGTCAATTCGGCGAACGCGCAAAATGGTAAAAATCGCTCTGTGATTTTTACCATTTTGCGCCATTTGCACCGTGCTTCGTGCGCCGAAATGGCTATATCGAATCCACGTTCAATTACAGCTATAGTCATAGGCTCCATAGTTATTGGTGACACGGATGGCGATCGCCTGTTCGCCGATTTGACTGGATTGCAACCCCTTAATTCAGTTTAATTTTTAGTTCAGCAGATTACTCAGCAATTAAGATTTTGGCGATCGCTTTGTTTTTGTTGATTTAGGTGGTTGAGCTTTTTTTGCTGAAAGTTTTTGCAGCTTTTGGACTTCTTTGAGAGTTAGTCCCGTAAACTGTGCAACTAAATCCACAGAAATGTTGGATCGCATCATGTTTAGAGCGATTTGTCGTGCAGTTTCAGCTTTGCCTTCAGCTTTTCCCTTAGCTAAACCTTTAGCCTCGCCCTCGACTATACCTTCAGCCTTGCCTTCTAGTAGAATCTCTTGATAAATAACTGATTCTTTCATTATTTCGCTCATTAAAAGTCTTTGGATGATTTCTTTGTTTAGGGCTATACCCGATATTATAGCTGTCGATGCGGCTACGTTGCTTTGCACTTGTTTATCGGTAATTTGTTCAATTTGCTGGGCAACTTGTCTTAAGGTTTCTTCGGGGTTGTCGGTTTGAGATAACGTGGCAAAGGGAAATAGTCCTTGATATCGCTGAAATATTTCTGTTGGCTGTTCCCATAGTCTGATGATGTTAAATTCATAATTCAGTGTGCCAATATTAAATGTGCTTTGATGAACTAAGTTAGATTGACTAGGGCTGAGGTAAATGACCACTTGATATACCTGCTTTTCAGGAAATTTGCGATATAGCCTCAGCCGATAGTCGGTCATGCGGAAGGGGATGTTTTTGTTTGGCTCGGTCTGAAATTCGATATGCAGGATGATTTCGGTTGACTCGAGAAAAATCACGGAATCAGCGCGAATTGGTTCGACTGATAGTTCCGATGGTTCGATTTTGGTTAGGGCGAT